>JAIXOX010000004.1 GCA_027486555.1 Comamonadaceae bacterium | reverse complement strand
CTTGAGAAAGGATCCACCCTCGTGCCCAAATGCCGTAAGCCACGGCTATCAGACCACATACGAGCGCCAGAATGAGCGCTGAATTTCCTGTCATCGTTGAACTCCTCGATGGTTGTCGCAGAACAGAGGGGCAACGCACTGGAGACCCCTCCTTGGCGTTGCTTCCTCGATCACCGAAACCGGAGAACGATTGGCCAACAATTCATTAAAGCGGCCAAACTGGGTTTTGCGCAAGGCTTGTGAAAGTAAAATCGGGGTTAATCCCTAGCGATGACTGTTTTTCTTAACTTTTCACAAAGAGACCCGCAAGATGTCCCTCGACAACGTGACCCCCGGCAGCAAAGCACCCGAGACCTTCAACGTGATCATCGAAATCCCGATGAACTCCGATCCGATCAAGTACGAAGTGGACAAGGAAACCGGCGCCTTGTTCGTGGACCGTTTCATGACCACGGCCATGCACTACCCCACCAATTACGGCTACGTGCCCCAAACCCTGTCTGGCGACGGAGACCCGGTGGACGTTTTGGTGATCACCCCTTACGCCTTGCACCCCGGTGTGGTGGTGCCCTGCCGCGCCTTGGGCATTTTGATGATGGAAGACGAGGCGGGTGTGGATGGCAAAGTGATTGCAGTGCCAACCAGCAAAATTTTGCCGATGTACGACCACTGGCAAGACATTGCGGATGTGAACGCCATGCGCCGCAACGCGATCGCCCACTTCTTTGAGCACTACAAAGACTTGGAAAAAGGCAAGTGGGTCAAAGTGCTGGGCTGGGAAGGCAAAGAGTCCGCCCACAAGGAAATTCTGGACGGCATCGCGGCTTACAACAAAACCAAGGCCTGAGCGCCTGGCTCAAGGGCTTCTGTTGGAAGCCGTTGAACCCCCCGAAAACGCCTGCCCGGTTGGTGCCGTGCAGGCGTTTTTTATGGGGCTTTTTTCAAAGGCGAGTGCTGGTTGAGCGCTTCGAGGTAGTTTTCCACCCCCGCTTTTTCCCTTTCCAAAAACCGCGCAACAGCCTCCGAAAACGCCGGGTGCGCCAGCCAGTGGGCGCTGTGGGTGGGGGTGGGCAGCAGGGCGCGGGCCATTTTGTGTTCGCCTTGTGCGCCGCCTTCAAAGCGTTTGAGGCCGTGCTGGATGCACCATTCGATGGGTTGGTAGTAGCAGGCTTCAAAGTGCAGGCAGTCCACCCGTGCCAGCGCCCCCCAATAGCGGCCATAGGCCACTTCGGGCTGGCCTTGGGCGTCCAGGTGCAGGCCGATCAGGCTGATGCCAATCGGCTGGCCCGCGTGTTCGGCCACAAACAGCAGCCAGTGGGCGGCCATGTCGGTGCGCATGGACTCAAAAAACGCGGGAGTCAAATAGGGCGGGTTGCCGTGTTCCCAATAGGTTTGCTGGTAGCAGCGCAGCAGCAGGGCCCAGTCGCCTTCCGTCATGTCGGGGCCGCGCACGGCGCGAAAGCTCACGCCCGCATCTGCCACTTTGCGGCGTTCTTGCCGGATTTTTTTGCGCTTTTCTTGGGTCAGGCTGGCCAAAAAGTCATCGAAGTCTCGCCAGCCTTGGTTTTGCCAGTGGAACTGCACTTGGTCGCGTTGCAGCAGGCCAGCTTCCTCACAGGCCTGCAGGTCGTGTGGGCTGCCAAACAAAATGTGCAGGGACGGGATGTGGTTGGTTTGGCAGATGTCCAGCAAGGCGGCCAGCAGGGCTTGGCGGGCGTCGTCAGATTCGGCCAGCAAGCGGCTGCCGGGCACGGGCGTGAAGGGCGGGGCGACCAGGGCTTTGGGGTAGTAGTCCAGGCCGTGGCGCTGGTAGGCGTCGGCCCAGGCGTGGTCAAACACGTATTCGCCGCGTGAGTGCGTCTTGATGTAAAGCGGGCAGGCGGCGGCCAACACATCGCCTTGCGGGGTGCTGCGCCACAGGCTGATGACTTGCAGCGTCCAGCCGGTCTCGGGCGCAGCCGATTGGCTGGTCTGCATGGCCGACAAATAGGCATGTTGCATGAAGGGGGATGGGGCGTCTTGCCGGGCGAGCAAGTCGTCCCAGTCTTTAGGCGCGATGGCACTCAGGTTGTCTTGCACCCGGGTGACATAATTCAAACTCACATTTTCCAGCACCTGTATGACTCTCCAAATTCGTGTGGCCCAGCTCAACTTTGTCGTCGGTGACATGCAGGGCAATGCCCGCAAGATCATCGATTTCGCAACCCAGGCGCACGCCGAGGGTGCGCGCCTTGTGCTGACGCCCGAGCTGTCGATTTGCGGCTATGCGGCCGAAGACCTTTTTCTGCGCCCATCATTCATTGACGCCTGTGATGATGCCCTGAAAACGGTGGCCCGCGAACTGGCTGGGTTAAAAGGTTTGCATGTGGTGGTGGGCCACCCCGAAGGTGGCGGCCTGCGCACTCGAAGCGTGGCCGTGACGCGCCGCCACAACCGCGCAAGCGTCTTGTGCGAGGGGCAGGTGGTGTGTGCTTACGACAAACGCGAGCTGCCCAATTACCAAGTCTTCGACGAACGCCGTTACTTCACGCCGGGCAATGGCGTGGGTGTGTTTGAGGTCGAGGGCGTGCGCGTGGGCCTGCTGATTTGCGAAGACGCTTGGTTTGACGAGCCTGCCCGACTGGCCCGTGACGCGGGCGCGCAGGTGCTGGCTGTGCTGAATGCTTCACCTTTTCATGCCGGTAAAGGCCCGGAGCGCGAGCAGCGCATGCGCGAGCGGGTGGCCGATTGCGGTTTGCCCTTGATTTACGCGCATTTGGTGGGCGGCCAGGATGAGGTGATTTTTGAAGGGCGCTCGTTTGCAATCAATGCCCAAGGCGAGACTGTGGCGCGTGCCGAGGGCTTTCGCGAGGCCGACTTGGCGATGCAGGCGGCGGTGGGGCCAAATGGCGTGGCGCTGACCGCTGCGGCCGATGCCCTGGTGCCTTTGGTCAGCGCGGACGCCGAGTTGTGGGACGCGCTGGTGCTGGGCGTGCGTGACTATTTGGGCAAGAACGGTTTCAAGGGTGCGATCTTGGGCCTGTCGGGCGGCATCGATTCGGCGCTGGTGTTGGCCATTGCGGTGGACGCGATCGGGGCCGACAAGATTCACGCGGTGATGATGCCTTCGCCCTACACGGCGGACATCAGCTGGATCGATTCTCGCGACATGGTCAAGCGCCTGAATGTGCGTTACGACGAGATCTCGATTGCGCCGCTGTTTGACGGCTTCAAGCAGGCGCTATCGGCCCAGTTTGAGGGCTTGAAAGAAGACACGACCGAAGAAAACATCCAGGCCCGCATTCGCGGCACTTTGCTCATGGCGCTGTCCAACAAGACTGGCGCGATTGTGCTGACCACCGGCAACAAGAGCGAGATGGCCACGGGTTATTGCACCTTGTATGGCGACATGGCGGGTGGTTTCGCGGTCATCAAGGACGTGGTCAAGACCCGCGTGTTTGACCTGGCCCGCTGGCGCAACCTTCATGACCCGTATGGCACGGGCAGCCAGCCGATTCCCGAGCGCATCATCACCCGGCCGCCCAGCGCCGAGCTGCGCCCCGACCAGAAAGATCAGGACAGCCTGCCCGCTTACGAGGTGCTGGACGCGATCATTCAGCGCTACATGGAAAACGACGAGGGCGTGGAGGCGCTGATGGCCGATGGCTTTGAGCGCGCCGATGTGGAGAAAGTCACGCGCCTGATCAAGCTCAACGAGTACAAACGCCGCCAATCGCCGGTGGGCATTCGCGTGACACACCGCAGTTTTGGCAAGGATTGGCGTTATCCTATGACGAACAAGTTTCGCGCCTGAATTCGGGCCAACACCATTTTTGAGGATTTCTCACATGAAACAGATCACCGCCGTCATCAAACCTTTCAAACTGGAAGAAGTGCGCGAAGCCTTGGCCGAATGCGGCGTGACGGGCCTGACAGTGACCGAAGTCAAAGGTTTTGGCCGTCAAAAAGGCCACACCGAGTTGTACCGGGGTGCCGAGTACGTGGTCGACTTTTTGCCCAAGGTGAAGGTCGAGGTGGTGGTCAAGGACGACGATGTGGACAGCTGTGTAGACGCCATCATCAAGGCCGCCCGTACTGGCAAGATCGGTGACGGCAAGATTTTTGTGACCTCGATTGAGCGCGTGGTGCGAATCCGCACTGGCGAGCAGGACGAAACTGCGATTTGAGGGGGTAATGCAGGGCCTTGATGCCCGGGCATGCGTGGGCCATTGGAGGCGGGTGGTGCTGCAGTCACCACGCCTTTGTCACTCGATCAGATCATTTCGATTTTGGTGCGGGGTGAAAAACCCGCTTTTTGCACCAAACTTTGCAGCAGCGCTTCGGGTTCAGCGCCAAGTGTCACCAATTCGGTTTGCCAGTCGGCCATGAAGCCTTGCTCAACCACTTGGCCGAGGAAGGCCATCAGTCTGTCGTAATAGCCCAAGCTGTTGAGGATGCCCACGGGCTTGTTGTGGTAGCCCAGTTGACGCCAGGTCCAGACTTCAAACAGCTCTTCGAAGGTGCCAATGCCCCCGGGCAAGGCCAAAAACGCATCGGCTTTCTCGGCCATCAGGCGTTTGCGTTCGTGCATGGTGTCCACCACATGCAGTTCGGTGCAGCCATGGTGAGCCCATTCTTTTTCGACCAAGGCCTTGGGGATAATGCCCACGACAGTGCCGCCCGCTGCCATGGTGGCTTGCGCCACCAGGCCCATCAAGCCATTGCGGCCGCCGCCATAGACCAGTTGGCCGCCGTGCTGCCCGATCCAGGTGCCCACTTGGACGGCAATTTGGGCAAATTCAGCTTGTTTGCCAGGTTTGGAGCCGCAGTAAACACAAACCGAAAAGGCGGGCGATGTGGCTTGGGTGTTGTTTGCGGTCATGCCAAGCGATGCCAAAGTGCGGCCAACCAAACGCCAGTGCAGAGCAGCAAACTGAGCAGTACCGCAGCGCTGCCCATGTCTTTGGCGCGTTTGGACAGGTCGTGCCATTCCGGGCCGATGCGGTCGATGGCCGATTCGACGCAGGTGTTGAGCAACTCGACGATCATGACCAGCAAGACTGTTCCTGCCAGCAATGCCGTTTCGACCCAGTTTTGCCCCAACCAAAAAGCCAAGGGCATCAGCACCAAGGATAAGATGGCTTCTTGGCGAAATGCGGTTTCTCCCCAGCCTGCACGCAGACCCTGCATGGAGTACCCCCCCGCATGCAAAATGCGGCTGAGGCCTTTGCGGGTTTTTTGCGGGTTGACCAGTTCAGTCGGTTCGAGTTTCTTGCTTGTCATGAGCAATCAGGATTCAATGGGTTGATGCACCGTGATCAGACGCGTGTGTACCCAAGCGTCGTGCCAAAACTGGCGCTGAGGATGAAATCGGCTGATGATGCTCCAAACGGCCACCCATCCCAAGGTGGCAAAGCTCAATTCGATCACAGAAAGGTGAAACGCATATGACGTGATGATTGGGGGAAGGAACCAAATCCAAGAGGCCAGGTACCGTTTGAAGGCGGTTTTGTTGCTCACCCTGCGCCCATCGGTGCCCACAATTTCTATGCGCCAAGTCTTCATGGCCAGTGTTTGACCACGATGCCACATCCAGATGAAGTAAAGACCCAGGACCAGAAAACAGGTGGCCTGAAAACCCAATTTCAGATTGGGGTGGCTGTTCATCTCGCCCGGCGACAGGCCGGTTAGCCAGGATGCGGCGATGAAATAAACCAAACCCGATGCGACCATCACGCCAAATAGCAGCATGCCTTCGTAGAGCCAGCAGGCCATGCGTCGTTTGAGCGATGGAACGAGAAATTCGGGGGTGGGCGCTGATTCGCGGGTTCGAGAGGACACGGGGTTGCTGTGGGTCATGACAACTGTTTGTTCAGGGGAGGTTTGCGGGGTGATCCCTGGTTTTGGTGCATTCAGCTGCGCAAGCGTTTAATGCGGAGCCAGTCGTTTATTGTGACCCAGGTTTTGGCAGAAGTGTCTTGGGGTCAATGGGTTGGGACGGGGCCACCAGAGGAATACCTTTGGGCGTGTTCACGGGCATTGCGGGGGGACTGACCAGTCGACTGTTAGCGGGCAGTGTTGTGCGTGCTGTACTTTTGACCGGCGGTTTGGGCCCCGATGACAGCTGTTGTTTGTCCTGGGCGGGCAGGGACTGGTAGGCTTCCCATTGTGCACGTTTGTCATCAATGGACAATGAGCGGGTGCTGTTGAAATTGAACCGGGCTGCGTTGCGGTCTTTGGGGCTGAGTCGGGCCCATTCGCTCATGCGACCGTGCATGGTCATCTGCTCATCATCGCTGAGTTGCAAAAAAGTGTCACTGATGCTGAGCCATTTGGTCCGTTGTTGCGCGGTGAGTGTGTCCCATTGGTCACTCAGGGGGGACAGGGCTTGTTTTTGCCGTTCACTCAATTTTTGCCAGCGTTTGAGCACGGGCGTGGGAGAAGGCGTGACCGGGCTGAGGACCGATGTGCCCTCACCTGTGGCGAGTAACGGAGCGGTGGGTGTGAGGGCTGGATCGGCAGGCGCAGGCGATTGGGCCAAGGATTGCGAGACGCAAAGACTCGACACTGCCAAGCTGAAGTGCGCTAAGCAGGTCAGGTCACGCAGCGCCAAAGGCCTGTGAGAAAACAGTTCAATCATTGGCTGCGGTGCGGACCACTTGAAGCTTTAAAAATTGCACAAATCCCGGGTCGGTGTAGGCGTCTGGTGGCAATTCGTCGGTCAGCAGTGCGGCATCAATGCGGGCAATATCAGAAGTGACGTCGTCTGTTTGTATGTCCTGAAGCACCAGAAGGCCCAAAATCAAGGCCAGTAGTGGCAAAGCAGATGCAAAAAAACTCCACAGGTTCAGGCCTTCCTCGGGAGAGCCGGTCAATGTGCCATTGCTTTGGACTGAACTGACCATGCGGCGTTGCATGATGACCAAGGGCGGGCGCGACTGAAGTGCGCGTTGCCGTGCGATTCGCAGTCTTTCGCTGATGTCGTGTCCCAGGTCCAAAGACGCGGCACTTAGCTTGGCCGACAGCATCTGGCCTAGTCGGTCCATTTCAAAATCAGGATGGATTGGTTGGTTTTTCATGGTTTCAAGCCTTGCTCGGACAAGGTTTTACTCAGGGCCTGAATGGCCCGGGAACAATGGGTTTTGACGCTGCCTTCTGTACACCCCATCACGGCAGCAGTTTCAGCAACATCCAGCTCCTCCCAATAACGCAGCAGGAAGGCTTCTCGTTGACGCGTGGGCAATGTCATGACCGCCGATTCAATGTGTTCAAGGGTTTGCACTCTGCCCAGCCAGCTCTCTGCACTTTGTGTGGCCAAGTTGTCATCAGGGCCGTTGGCCACTTCCAGTAAATCGAAGCCTGAATCGGTTTCCTCCGAATCGAGCTCGTTCATGTTAGTGAACAAAGCTTTTCGGGTTTTTTGGCGTCTGAACCAGTCCAGCACCGTGTTGGACAAGATGCGCTGAAACAGCAATGGCAATTCTGTGATGGGCTTGTCGGCGTAACTGCTGCACAGCTTGATCATGCTGTCTTGAACAATGTCCAAAGCACCTTCTTCATCACGAACGTGGTAGTAAGCACGTTTGAATGCTTTTTTTTCTGCGTTCTTCAGAAAGTCAGCAAGTTCTTTATCGGAGGCCAACGTGATTTCAGTGTCGCTGTTTGTTTTTGTGTGTTTGAGTGGCCGTTGTTGGGCCTGCATGTCAATTGATCATTGTGCATGCGATGATTTGATTATGTCACCTGGCAAGCTATGGTGGAAATTTTCCATTGGTGCGTTGGTATCAATGCGATAATGCGCGATTGCAATTGAAAAAAAGCAAACGGGTCACAGTCCGACACTTTTACAGTTTGGTGTCCATGTCTGTGGTCTTAAGTCCCAAAGCCACTTCACAAGAGTCGCGCCCAGGGGCACCCAAGGTTTTTCGTTAGAGAAATTCACAAAGGTTGAATATGGAAATGAACAAAGCCGATACGGCTAAAACACCTGCGGGCGCTCAAGAGTTGCGCGGTGCAGAAATCCTCGTCAAAGCGCTTCAAGCCGAAAACGTGCAATACGTCTGGGGTTACCCTGGCGGTGCCGTTTTGCACATTTACGACGCTTTTTACAAGCAAGACACCATTCAGCACGTTTTGGTGCGGCACGAGCAAGCCGCAGTGCACGCGGCTGACGGCTTTGCCCGTGCCACGGGCGAGGTGGGGGTGGCACTGGTCACTTCAGGTCCTGGCCTGACCAATGCCGTGACGGGAATTGCTACCGCCTACATGGACAGCATTCCGATGGTGATCATCAGCGGTCAGGTCCCCACCGCAGCCATCGGTTTGGATGCCTTCCAGGAATGTGACACCGTGGGCATCACCCGTCCAATCGTGAAGCACAACTTCCTTGTCAAAGACGCCAAGGACATGGCTGATGTCATGAAGAAGGCCTTTCACATTGCCCGCAGCGGTCGCCCCGGCCCGGTGGTGGTGGATGTCCCCAAAGACGTCTCTTTCAACAAGACGCCTTACTCGGGCTACCCAGAGTCTGTCCAGATGCGGTCCTATAACCCCGTGCGCAAAGGCCATGGCGGTCAGATCCGCAAGGCCATGCAGATGTTAATGGCGGCCAAGCGGCCTTACATCTACACCGGCGGCGGCGTGCTCCTGAGCAATGCCAGCGCTGAGTTGCGCGCCTTGGTGGACATGCTGAATGTGCCGGTCACCAACACGTTGATGGGTTTGGGGGCTTTCCCCGCCACAGACCGCCGTTTCTTGGGCATGTTGGGCATGCACGGCACCCTTGAAGCCAACAATGCCATGCAAAACTGCGATGTGTTGTTGGCCGTGGGGGCACGTTTTGACGACCGCGTCATCGGCAACCCCAAGCACTTTGCTTCGGTGGACCGCAAAATCATCCACATCGACATTGACCCTTCCAGCATTTCCAAGCGCGTCAAGGTGGATGTGCCGATCGTGGGCGACGTCAAAGACGTGTTGACTGAACTGATGGGCATGATCCGTGAGTCCGGCCTCAAGCCCGACCCCCAGGCGCTGGCGCAGTGGTGGGAGACGGTTGAGGGCTGGCGCAAACGCGATTGCATGAAGTACGACAACAGCAACTCCCTGGTTATCAAGCCGCAAAAAGTCATCGAGACTTTGTGGGAGATGACCAAGGACGCCGATGCCTACATCACATCCGACGTGGGTCAGCACCAGATGTGGGCTGCGCAGTACTACAAATTCAACGAACCACGTCGCTGGATCAACTCCGGTGGTTTGGGCACCATGGGCGTGGGCATTCCTTATGCCATGGGCATCAAACTGGCCAAGCCGGACAGTGAAGTGTTTTGCGTGACGGGTGAGGGCTCGGTGCAGATGTGCATTCAGGAACTCTCGACCTGTCTGCAGTACAACACGCCTATCAATGTGGTGGCCCTGAACAACGGTTACTTGGGCATGGTGCGCCAGTGGCAGGAGATTGATTATTCCGGTCGTTACAGCCACAGCTACATGGATGCTTTGCCCAACTTCGTGAAGTTGGCCGAGGCCTATGGCCACGTCGGCATCTTGGTTGAAAAACCCGAGGATGTGGAGCCCGCTTTGCGCGAAGCCCGCAGGCTCAAGGACCGCACGGTTTTTCTGGATATTCGAACCGACCCCACTGAAAACGTGTTCCCGATGGTGCAGGCCGGCAAGGGCATCACCGAGATGATCATGGGCGCGGAGGATCTGTAATCATGAAACACATCATTGCTGTACTGATTGAAAACGAAGCGGGCGCTTTGTCCCGCGTGGTGGGTCTGTTTTCGGCCCGCGGCTACAACATCGAGTCTTTGACCGTGGCCCCGACCGAAGACCCCAGCCTGTCGCGCATGACCATCCAGACCACCGGTTCGGACGACGTGATCGAGCAGATCACCAAACACCTGAACCGCCTGATCGAGGTGGTCAAGGTCGTGGACCTGACAGAAGGTGCTTACACCGAGCGCGAGCTGATGCTTGTGAAAGTGCGTGCCGTGGGCAAGGAACGCGAAGAAATGAAACGCATGGCCGACATCTTCCGGGGCCGTGTGATTGATGTCACCGACAAGAGCTACACCGTAGAGCTGACCGGTGACCAATCTAAGAACGACGCCTTTTTGGAGGCGATCGACCGCAGTGCCATTTTGGAAACCGTGCGCACCGGTGCATGCGGTATCGGGCGCGGCGAGCGCATCCTGCGCGTCTAAATCCACTTACCAACCTGTTTATTCTTAAGGAGAACCCTGTGAAAGTTTTTTACGACAAAGATTGTGATTTGAGCGTCATCAAGGGCAAGACCGTTGCCATTCTTGGTTACGGCTCGCAAGGCCACGCACACGCCCAGAACCTGAATGACAGTGGCGTCAAAGTGGTCGTTGGCCTGCGCAAAGGTGGCGCATCGTGGGACAAAGTCGGTAAAGCCGGCTTGACCGTGATGGAAGTCAACGACGCGGTCCAAGCCGCTGACGTGGTCATGATCTTGTTGCCTGACGAAATGATTGCCGAGGTCTACAACAACAACGTGGCCCCCCACATCAAGCAAGGCGCTTCGTTGGCATTCGCACACGGCTTCAACGTGCACTACAACCAAGTTGTGCCCCGCGAAGACCTGGACGTGTGGATGGTCGCACCCAAGGCCCCAGGCCACACCGTGCGCAACACCTACACCCAAGGCGGCGGCGTGCCCCACTTGGTCGCGATTCACCAGGACAAGAGCGGCAAGGCCCGCGCTTTGGCTCTGAGCTACGCCATGGCCAACGGTGGCGGCAAGGCCGGCATCATCGAAACCAACTTCAAAGAAGAGACTGAAACCGACTTGTTCGGCGAGCAAGCTGTTCTGTGCGGTGGTGCCGTTGAGCTGATCAAGATGGGTTACGAGACCCTGGTGGAAGCCGGTTATGCCCCAGAAATGGCCTATTTTGAGTGCTTGCACGAGCTCAAGCTGATTGTGGACCTGATCTACGAAGGTGGCATCGGCAACATGAACTACTCGATCTCGAACAACGCCGAGTACGGCGAGTACGTGACGGGTCCTGAAATCATCAATGAGCAGTCACGCGTGGCCATGCGCAACGCCTTGAAGCGCATTCAGACGGGTGAGTACGCCAAGATGTTCATCTTGGAAGGCCGCACCAACTACCCAAGCATGACCGCGCGTCGTCGCTTGACTTCCGAGCATTCCATCGAAGTTGTGGGCGCACAATTGCGTGCCATGATGCCTTGGATAGCCAAGAACAAGCTGGTGGACAAGACCCGCAACTGATCACTTGTGTTCGTTTGAAAAAGGCCACTTCGGTGGCCTTTTTCTTGGGCGCGTGGACTGCCTTAAACTTAACTCACAAGTGATGGCTCCGAATCAACGCAAGAGGGATAAACGATGAGCAACAACGATAACAACAACGATAACCACAGTGCCGAAGCCTCCGAGGTGGTTGTCCCTGCGCGCAAACCTTCCAAGGGCATTTACATGTTGCCCAATATGATCACTCTGGCCGCCTTGTTTGCTGGTTTTTATGCGGTGATCATGGCGATCAATGGCCGTTTTGACTTGGCCACCGTGGGCATTTTCTGCGCCATGGTGCTCGATAGCCTGGATGGCCGCGTAGCCCGAATGACCAACACCCAAAGCGCTTTTGGCGAGCAGATGGATTCACTGTCTGACATGGTGTCTTTTGGCGCCGCGCCTGCCCTCATTGCTTACGTTTGGACGCTCAAGGAATTGGGTCGATGGGGCTGGATTGCCGCATTTGTTTATTGCGCCTGTGCGGCACTGCGTCTGGCACGGTTCAATGTGAATACGGGTGTAGTCGATAAACGTTATTTCCAAGGCTTGCCTTCGCCTGCTGCTGCGGCCTTGGTCATGGGCTTTGTTTGGATCATGTTTGAAAATGCCATCCCCGCCAAAACAGTCGCATGGGGCATGTTTGCCGTGTGCCTGTTCGCAGGTTTGACCATGGTGACCAATGTGCCTTTTTACAGTTTCAAAGACATGCACATGAAAAAGAGCGTGCCCTTTGCTACCTTGGTTTTGGTTGCATTGGGCATTGCGGCGGTGAACATTGATCCCCCTACCGTTTTGTTTGGTATGTTTGTTTTGTATGGTTTGAGCGGTTATGTGATCTACATCTGGCGCAAGGCCAAAGGCCAGCCTACCAGCATGATCAGCACCTCCACCGAAGACCCCGATGAGAGAGGCTTGCACCAGTGATGTCCTGTGCAGGACAGTTGGTGCTGTGAACTGTGATAAAGTAATCTTATGAAATTTTCTTTGTTTGCACTACTGCTAGCGCCCCACGGGCGGGATGTGTAGCGCACGCAAACATTTTCCCAAAAGGCCCGAATGCCATCCGCATCGGGCCTTTTGCATTTTTGCTTGGACTTGCGGGTTTTTGACCAGGAGTGAACATGACTGACAAATTGATTATTTTCGACACCACCTTGCGCGATGGCGAACAATCGCCCGGCGCCTCCATGACCCGCGACGAGAAGCTGCGCATTGCCCGTCAGCTCGAGCGTCTGCGTGTGGATGTGATCGAGGCCGGTTTTGCGGCCAGCTCCAACGGTGACTTTGAAGCCGTCAAAGCGATTGCCGCCGCGATCAAGGAGTCCACCATTTGTTCTTTGTCTCGCGCCAACGATCGGGACATCTCGCGAGCAGCAGAAGCCCTCAGAGGCGCCAACAGTGGTCGAATTCACACCTTCATTGCCACTTCGCCCCTGCACATGGAAAAGAAGTTGCGCATGACGCCAGACCAGGTGTTTGAGCAGGCCAAGCAGTCGGTTCGCTTCGCGCGAAATTTGGTGGGTGATGTCGAGTTCAGCCCTGAAGACGGCTACCGCAGCGATATGGACTTTTTGTGCCGCATACTGGAGGCGGTCATCGCAGAAGGTGCCACCACCATCAACGTGCCCGACACAGTGGGTTATGCCGTACCTGAGCTCTATGGCGAGTTCATCCGCACTTTGCGCGAACGCATTCCCAACTCCGATAAAGCCATTTGGTCTGTGCATTGCCACAACGACTTGGGCATGGCAGTGGCCAACTCCCTGGCCGGTGTGAAGATCGGTGGTGCACGTCAGGTTGAGTGCACCATCAACGGCTTGGGTGAGCGTGCGGGTAATTGCTCGCTTGAAGAAGTGGTCATGGCCGTCAAAACGCGACGTGACTATTTCGGCTTGGACATCGGTATTGACATTAGCCACATCGTGGCTGCAAGCCGCATGGTCAGCCAGACCACCGGTTTTGTGGTTCAACCCAACAAAGCTGTGGTGGGGGCCAACGCCTTTGCCCATGCCTCGGGCATTCACCAAGATGGCGTGCTCAAAGCGCGTGACACCTACGAAATCATGCGTGCAGAAGACGTGGGCTGGACCACCAACAAGATCGTGCTGGGCAAGCTCAGTGGCCGCAATGCCTTCAAACAGCGTTTACAAGACCTCGGTGTCACGCTCGACAGCGAGACTGAAATCAACAATGCATTCTCCAAGTTCAAGGAGTTGGCTGACCGCAAGAGCGAGATTTTTGACGAGGACATTCTGGCCTTGGTCAGCGATGAAAGCGTGACCACAGAAAAAGAGCAGTTTGGGTTTGTCTCCATGTCTCAGCACAGCGAGACGGGCGAGCGTCCGCATGCGGCTGTGGTGTTTACCGTGAATGGCAAAGAGGTGCGCAGTTCATCAGATGGCAATGGTCCCGTCGATGCGTCACTCAAAGCCATTGAGCTGCATGTTCAAAGTGGCGCTGAAATGGTGTTGTATTCAGTCAACGCCATCAGCGGCTCGACTGAAAGCCAGGGAGAGGTGACCGTTCGATTGCAAAATTCTGGTCGTGTGGTCAACGGTGTGGGCTCGGACCCTGACATTGTTGTGGCTTCGGCCAAGGCTTATCTGAGCGCGCTGAATAAGCTGCAAAGTACAACAGATCGGGTGGCAGCTCAAGGTTAAAATGATGCCTTATTAGGTAATTTTAAACTTTATGAAGGTCACGTAAGTTATTGTTCTTGCGTGACTTTTTTATTTGGGTACACTGTTGACACCCAAATCGAAAAAACCTTGGCTTGACCTGAAATGCAGCTGAAATTTGCTTCTTTGAATTTCTTTCCTTTCGCATCCTGGCGTGTGTCTTGGCTGGTTTTGCTGACGGTCATGCTGGCTGCTTGGGTTGGCCCCAGCAATCTGGTTTATGCCCAGTCCAAGTCCGTGAGTTCTTCGGCAAAAGGTAAAAAGCCTACCAACCATGCCCAAAAGGCAGTGCAACGTCGGTCTTTGCAAAACGGCAAAGGTCGTGCGGTACAAAACGCCAAAGGACGATCTTCCGGAGGAGTCAAAAGAGGCTTTGTGTCGGCCCAAGCAGCAGTTCCTGTCAAGGCCTCTTTCGGTCAAATGGCAGGTTTACGCTCGACAGCAGATGCCTTGGATTTGAATTCCAGCGTGGTATTGGTGGTGGATCAAGATACCCACGAAGTGCTTTATCGAAAAAACGATCACGCCGTTTTACCGATTGCTTCTTTGACCAAATTGATGACGGGTTTGATCATCTCTGAATCGAACCTGCCCATGTCTGAGCGACTGATGATCACCCAGGCGGATGTGGACACAGAAAAAGGCAGTTCTTCACGTTTGGCGGTCGGTACTGAACTGAGTCGAGGTGAGATGTTGCATTTGGCCCTGATGTCCAGTGAGAACCGGGCGGCCAATGCATTGGGCCGAACTTTTCCAGGTGGCTTGAGTGAATTTGTCAACCGCATGAACAGCCGTGCGCAAAGTCTGGGCATGACCGATACCCGCTACGTGGAGCCTACAGGCCTGTCCAGTCGCAACCAATCAAGCGCCAGTGATTTGGCGGTGCTGGTTGCGGTAGCTTACAAAGAGCCTGTTTTGCGAGATCTGTCAACTTCGCACGGACGTGAAATAGCCGTCGGCAACCGAACCTTGCAGTACAACAACACCAATCGCTTGGTCAAAAATCCCCAATGGGACATCGGTTTGCAAAAAACTGGATACATCTCTGAAGCTGGACAGTGTTTGGTGATGCAAGCCCAGGTCGCAGGGCGCAAGCTGATCATGGTGTTTTTGGACTCTGCTGGCAAACTCAGCCGCATTGGTGATGCGGAGCGTGTTCGCAAATGGGTCGAAAACAAGTCTTCCTAGCAGCCACACCAGCGCCTGCAACAAGAGCTTCCCGGTTGATGGAGCAGGTGTCTAACAATTCTTGATCATTGAAAGCCTGTCTGATCAATAGTGTGGCATCAGCACTGCGATGAATCAAGGTATTCAATGTTCTATGTGGTGGCCCAGTGTGCTGGAAATTTCCCGAGCTGTTTCTTGTAGTTTTGTCAACCAGCTTTCATCAATGCGGTCTGCGGGGGCAGAGATGGACAAACCTGCCAGCAATTTGCCTTGGTCGTCGTGAATGCCAGCAGCTATGCAACGCACGCCCAATTCCAGTTCTTCGTTGTCACGGGCAAAACCCGACTGTTTGACGCGTGTCAATTCTCTTTCCAGAACCTGAAGTTGCGTGATGCTGTTTCGTGTTTGCCCAGCCAGACCGGTTCGGGTGGCATATGAACGAACCCGCAAAGGGTCATCGGCGGCCAGAAAAAGTTTGCCCACAGAAGTCAGATGCAAGGGGGCTCGTCCACCAATGGCACGCACGACTTGCATGCCAGAGCGTTCGCTGTAAGCACGTTCGATGTAGACAATCTCATCTCCCTGTCGCATGCTCAGGTTGACAGGCTGCTGAATCAATTTGTGCAGTTCTCGCATGGGTGCAAGGGCGGCATCCCTGACGTTCAGGCGACCTTTGACCATGTTGCCCAATTCCAACAAGCGCATGCCCAGTCGGTAACTCCCCGCCTCGGGCCTGTCCACAAAACGCCCCGTAGCCAAGTCGTTCAAGATCCTGTGGGCAGTGGATGGATGAAGTCCTGTTTTTTGGCTGATCTCTTTGAGGGATATCGCCTCTTCACGTGATGCAAGAACGTCCATCAAGGTGAACATGCGTTCGATGACCTGGATGGTGGGCGAAGCGGCAATGGTGGGATCTTTTTTCATCGAGTACAGCAGATGTGAGCTGATTTTACACTGTGAAATTGAGTCCAGTGCTCAGGGCATGGGCAGCCATTCACCCTTCACACGCAATTCGCTCGGTCTGAATCGGGCTTTGTAATTCATCTTGGTGCTTTTTTCTATCCAATAACCCAAGTAAACATAGGAAAGTCCCAAGTATTTTGCTTGCTGGATCTGCCAAAGAACCCCATAGGTGCCATAACTGGCTTTGTCTCCAGGTTCGTAGAAGGTGTAAACCGCAGACAGGCCATTGTTCAGGACATCGACAATGCTGACCATTTTGAGAGGACCCAAGCGGCCCTCGGATGCAGGTTCACGAAATTCGATGATTCTTGAATTGACCCGACTTTGCAACAAAAACTGGGTGTACTGGTCCACGCTGTCCTGGTCCATGCCACCACCCATGTGGCGCGCAGTCTGGTAGCGCAAATACAGGGCGTAATGGTCGGCATCGAAATGCAAGTCGAGTACCCGCACCTTCAAATGCTGGTGGGCTTGCAAGGCGCGTCGCTGACTGCGGTCGGGTTCGAACAGGGCCACGTTCACCCTCAGGGGTTGGCAAGCTTGACAGCCATCGCAATAGGGACGGTAGGTAAACAGACCGCTGCGCCGAAAGCCTTGCTGCACAAGGTCAGAATAGACCTCGTTATGAATCAAATGACTGGGCGTGGCCACTTGTGAGCGGGCCGAGCGTTCGGGCAGATAACTGCAGGCATAAGCTGCCGTGGCATAAAACTGCAGGGCCTGAAGCGGAAGGTCTTTCAGATGGGTCACTTAGGGTTATCCAATGCCGTCAATGCGTTCCAGTATAAGGATTGCTGTGTCCAATCAATGCCGGGTCGATGGATCGCCTGCTTGACGCCTGTCATGAATGTGTCCCGCGACATTTCACATGCGCCCAGAGAGGCCAAGTGCCGGGTGTTTTGTTGGCAATCGATGGCCAAAATGCCGTGCTCCAAGGCGACGCTGACCAAGAGAGCCAAAGCCATTTTTGAGCCATCGTCCATGTGGGTGAACATGGACTCGCCAAACACGGCTTGGCCCAGCGCCACAAAATACAAACCGGCCACCAAGGTTCCATCCAGCCAAACCTCTGCACTGTGTGCCAAGCCCAGTTGGTGCAGTTCTTTGTAAGCGCTCACCATGGAGGGCAAAATCCAGGTGCCTTTTTGGCCCGGGCGAACAGCGTTGGAGCAGTGGTGGATCACACCTGCAAAGTCGCGGTCAAAACACAATTCAAAACGAGCTGATTTCAGGTGCTGTTTGAGTCGCTGGCGCAGGGAGCGGTGAAAGCGAAAATGTTGTGGTTGAAGCACCATGCGGGGGTCAGGGCTCCACCACAACACTGGCTGTCCTTCGCTGAACCACGGGAATATGCCGTTTGAATAACTTTCGATCAAACGTTGAGCATTCAAATCGCTGCTCGCGGCCAAAAGCCCTGGAGCAGGTGACTCAGGCCCCCAAGCCTGCGAAACGCAAGGCAGTGGCTCGCCAGGTTGTATCCAAGCCAAGATGGGCGATGTGGTTTCAAGCGACATCTATTCATTACACAATAAAAGGCCAGCGCCCGGCAGGGCGCGCTATGATTTTGCAATGCATGCTTTTGCTTCTTCATGGATTCAACCCGAGTGGCCTGCACCCTTGGGGGTTCGCGCCATCATGACCACCCGTCAGGGAGGTGTTTCAAGTTCGCCATGGAACAGCATGAATCTGGGCACCCATGTGGGTGATACGCCGGAGCATGTTCAGCTCAACCGTGAGCGACTTGCCAGTCAGACAGGGAAAACCCATGTTTTTATGGACCAAGTCCACGGAACACGGGTAGAGCAACTGAGGACAAACACGGTCCACACACTGCAAGCCGATGCCTGTTGGACCTCTTGCCCGGAAGTGGCCTGCACCATCATGGTGGCCGATTGTTTACCTGTGCTCTTGTGTGATGCCTCAGGCCAATGGGTGGGTGCAGCCCATGCCGGTTGGCGTGGTCTGGCGGGCGTCAAGGGGCAGGGCGTGCTGGAATCGCTTTTGACCGAATTGCCCGTTGATGGCCAATGTGGCGAGTTGATGGCCTGGCTCGGCCCATGCATTGGACCCCAAGCGTTTGAGGTGGGCCAAGAAGTTCGATCCGAATTTGAAGACGGGGCTTTGGAGGTCGGTCTTTATTTTGAGCCCCTGCCCAATGGGAAGTACATGGCCGATTTGGCCGGCTTAGCCCGCCAGCGCCTGCAGCACTTGGGCATTCGGCAGATTTACGGCAACGACAGTCAGTCTGCTTGGTGTACTTCAATCCATTCAGACAGGTTCTTTTCTCACCGGCGTGACAGCCGTTTGCTCGGCCAAAGCGGGCGCATGGCCGCTTGTATTTGGCTGGAGCGCTGAGTCGCCACTTTGAGGCTCGTTCGTGAGCCTGCTTTGTTCGGCTTTGAGCTTTGCTTTTCTTCGAAGTGGGCTGCCAAACAGGTAAATCACCAACGACATGGGCACCACGCCGTAGAACAAGAACGTGATGATGGCACCCAAAACCGTTCCTTGTGAACTAAAAGCTTCAGCCAAAGCCATCAGCAAGGTGACATAGAACCATGCAATAACGATCAAATACATAAATATTTTGTGCCTTGTAATTTGGGTGACAACAATCTGAAAGATACTGTACCTGAGCCATTCGATAAAAACGATTAAATCAGGAGACAACACATGAGTGCATCCAATCCGGAATACTGGACCCAGATGAACCAGGATTTTCAGCAAAAACTGACCCAAAGTTGGGCTCAGGCCATGCAGCATTTTCAGACCATCGACTTGGGTGGCTTGAAACCAGCGCCCGAAGCCCAAACGCCTGCACTTCAATTTTCACCTGAGAAGCTTCAAGCCCTACAGGGACAGTACTTCAAAGACGCCTCTGAGCTGTGGAATCAAAGTCTGAGCAACAGCTTGCAAGTCAAAGACCGTCGTTTTTCGGGCGACGCATGGGCGGCCAATCCCGTTGCAGCGTTCAATGCGGCCACGTATTTGCTCAACGCACGCACACTGATGGGC
Source organism: Comamonadaceae bacterium (assembly GCA_027486555.1). Classification (GTDB taxonomy): domain Bacteria; phylum Pseudomonadota; class Gammaproteobacteria; order Burkholderiales; family Burkholderiaceae_C; genus Limnohabitans_A. The sequence goes on along the minus strand of JAIXOX010000004.1, from coordinate 27,813 downwards.
TTGGCCGACGCGGTGGACGCCGATGTCAAAACACGCACACGCATCCGCTTTGCCATCGAGCAGTGGGTGGCAGCGGCATCGCCCAGCAACTTTTTGGCTTTTAATGCCGAAGCTCAAAAAAAGGCGGTTGAGACCAAGGGCGAAAGCATCGCCAAAGGTGTCCAGAATTTGATGCACGACATGCAGCAAGGCCACGTCTCGATGACCGACGAAAGCCTGTTTGAAGTGGGCAAAAACGTCGCCACCACCGAAGGTGCTGTGGTTTTTGAGAACGAATTTTTCCAGCTCATCGAATACAAGCCGCTCACCGCCAAGGTCTATGAAAAGCCGTTTTTGCTGGTGCCCCCGTGCATCAACAAGTTCTACATCCTCGACCTGCAGCCTGAAAACTCGCTGATTCGTTATGCCGTGAGCCAAGGCCACCGCACTTTTGTGGTTAGCTGGCGCAACCCAGACGAGTCGATGGCGCAAAAGACTTGGGACGACTACATCGAGCACGCTGCGATCGAAGCCATCCACACAGTGCAGGCCATCACAGGCGCACCCCAAATCAACGCGCTGGGCTTTTGCGTGGGCGGCACCATTTTGTCCAGCGCGCTGGCCGTGCTGGCTGCGCGTGGCGAAAAGCCGGTGGCCAGCGCCACCTTCCTCACCACGCTGATCAACTTCACCGACACCGGCATTCTGGATGTGTTCATTGACGAGAACTTCGTCAAATTTCGTGAGCAGCAAATGGGCCAGGGCGGTTTGCTCAAAGGTCAGGACCTGGCCTCCACCTTCAGCTTTTTGCGCCCCAACGACCTGGTCTGGAACTATGTGGTGGGCAACTACCTCAAGGGTGAGACACCACCGCCGTTCGACTTGCTCTACTGGAACAGTGATTCGACCAATTTGCCGGGCCCGTTTTACGCTTGGTACCTGCGCAACACCTACCTTGAAAACAACCTGGTCCAACCCGGCAAAGTCAAGGTGTGTGGCGAAGCCATTGACCTGGGCAAGGTGAACATACCGGTCTACATCTACGGCTCACGCGAAGACCACATCGTGCCCATTGGCGGGGCTTACGCCAGCACGCAGGTGCTGCCGGGCAATAAGCGTTTTGTCATGGGCGCTTCGGGGCACATTGCAGGTGTGATCAACCCGCCAGCGGCCAAAAAGCGCAGCCACTGGTTGAGCGATGGCACCCAATTCCCGGCCGATGTGAACGACTGGATCGCCAGCGCCAAGGAGGTGCCCGGCAGTTGGTGGACCGACTGGTCGGATTGGCTCAAAGGCCATGCAGGCAAGCAAATTGCAGCGCCCAAAACCTATGGCAAAGCCAGCAAATTCAAAGCCATCGAGGCGGCTCCGGGTCGCTACGTCAAGGCCAAGGCCTGATCAGATTTTTTATTGGAGACAAAAATGGAAGACATCGTCATCGTTGCAGCTGCACGCACCGCCGTGGGCAAATTTGGCGGCTCACTCGCCAAGACCCCCGCCACCGAGCTGGGCAGCATCGTCATCAAGGGCCTGCTTGAGCGCAGCGGCTTGCCTGTGGACGCTATTGGTGAAGTGATCATGGGCCAGGTGCTGGCCGCAGGCGTGGGCCAAAACCCCGCCCGCCAAGCCATGATGAAAGCCGGTGTGGCCAAGGAAACCCCGGCCCTGACCATCAACGCCGTGTGCGGCTCGGGCCTCAAGGCCGTGATGCTGGCCGCGCAAGCTGTGGCCTGGGGCGACAGCGAAATCGTCATCGCCGGTGGCCAGGAAAACATGAGCGCCAGCCCGCATGTGCTGAACGGCAGCCGCGACGGTCAGCGCATGGGCGACTGGAAAATGACCGACACCATGATCGTGGACGGCCTGTGGGACGTTTACAACCAGTACCACATGGGCATCACCGCCGAAAACGTGGCCAAGGCCCACGGCATCACCCGCGAGATGCAAGACGCCTTGGCTGCAGGCAGCCAGCGCAAAGCTGCTGCCGCGCAAGAAGCTGGCAAGTTCAAGGACGAAATCGTCGACGTGTTGATTCCCCAGCGCAAGGGTGATGCCCTGGTGTTCAACAGCGACGAATTCATCAACAAGAAAACCAGTGAGGAAGTGCTGGCCGGTCTGCGCCCCGCGTTTGACAAGGCCGGCAGCGTGACCGCTGGCAACGCTTCGGGCATCAACGACGGCGCAGCCGCGGTGATGGTCATGAGCGCCAAGAAAGCGGCTGCATTGGGTCTCAAGCCCCTGGCCCGCATTGTCGCTTTTGGCACCAGTGGCCTGGACCCGGCCACCATGGGCATGGGCCCTGTGCCGGCCTCCCAAAAAGCCCTGGCCCGGGCCGGTTGGAAAGCACAAGACGTGGACTTGTTCGAGCTGAACGAAGCCTTTGCCGCGCAAGCTTGCGCCGTCAACCAGGCCCTGGACATCGATCCGGCCAAGGTCAACGTCAACGGCGGTGCCATCGCCATTGGTCACCCCATCGGCGCGTCTGGCTGCCGCATCTTGGTGACTTTGTTGCACGAAATGCAGCGCACCCAAGCCCAAAAAGGTCTGGCCGCTTTGTGTATCGGTGGCGGCATGGGCGTGTCCCTGGCCATCGAGCGCGTTTAACCCAACCCCGCCGCTCCAGCAGCGCGTGTCGGCGCACTGTCCAGTTGTATAAGGGCAGCCGATCAAGCGGGTTGGGGTGGTTTTTCACGATCTCAACACACTCATAACAAGGAGACAACCATGAGTCAAAAAGTAGCGTACGTCACAGGTGGCATGGGCGGCATCGGAACCGCGATCTGCCAGCGCCTGCATCAAGAGGGCTTCAAGGTCATCGCCGGTTGCGGCCCGACCCGTGACTTCACCAAATGGCTGGACGAACAAAAAGCCCTGGGCTTCACCTTCTACGCATCGGTCGGCAATGTGGGCGACTGGGACTCCACTGTGGAAGCCTTCACCAAGGCCAAAGCCGAGCATGGTCCCATTGACGTCTTGGTCAACAACGCCGGCATCACCAAGGACCGCATGTTCCTGAAGATGACCCGCGAAGATTGGCAAGCTGTGATGAACACCAACTTGGACTCCATGTTCAACGTGACCAAGCAAGTGGTCGCCGACATGGTCGAAAAAGGCTGGGGCCGCATCATCAACATCAGCTCGGTCAACGGTGAAAAAGGCCAAGCCGGTCAAACCAACTACTCGGCTGCCAAGGCCGGTATGCACGGTTTTTCGATGGCCTTGGCGCAAGAGCTGGCCACCAAAGGTGTGACCGTGAACACGGTGTCGCCTGGCTACATCGGCACCGACATGGTCAACGCCATTCGTCCTGATGTGCTGGAAAAGATCGTGGCCACCGTGCCCGTCAAGCGCTTGGGCAAGCCGAGCGAAATCGCTTCCATCATTGCCTGGATGGCCAGTGAAGACGGCAGTTACACCACCGGTGCTGACTTTGCCGTCAATGGCGGTTTGCACATGGGCTGATGCCCTTGGTTTTCCCCAGCTTGGCAAAGCCAAATGGGGTCAAACCCGGTGCAGCTCGGTCCACAAAAAAACCCGCCTTGGCGGGTTTTTTTGCGTCTACAGCTTAGCTTCAGCCCGCTTGTTTGCCCGTGCTCACCATCTGCATGGCCGAGGCGATCAGGCCCGACACCTCGGTCATGTTGCCCGGTACGATCAGGGTGGTCTTGGCGTCTTGCGCCACTTTGCTGTAAGCCTGCACGGCTTGCTCGGCCACTTTCAGTTGCACTGCCATTTCTCCACCAGGCTGGCGGATGGCGGTGGCAATCCGCTCAATCGCCTGCGCCGTAGCGTTGGCCATTTCGGTGATGGCCGCAGCATCGCCTTGGGCCTTGTTGATGGCGGCTTGCTTTTCGCCTTCAGAACGGGCGATGAAGGCCTCGCGCTCGCCGGTGGCGATGTTGATTTGTTCCTGACGACGGCCTTCGGATGCAGCGATCAGAGCACGCTTTTCACGCTCGGCCGTGATTTGTGACTGCATGGCCAGCAAAATTTCTTTGGGCGGTGTCAGGTCCTTGATCTCGTAGCGCAGCACCTTCACCCCCCAGTTGAGCGCCGCTTCGTCGATCGCGTGGACCACTTGGGCGTTGATGATGTCGCGCTCTTCGAAGGTTTTGTCCAGCTCCAGCTTGCCGATCACGCTGCGCAAGCTGGTTTGGGCCAGTTGCGTCACCGCCACGATGTAGTTGGACGAGCCGTAACTGGCCAGCTTGGGGTCGGTGACTTGAAAGTACAAAATGCCGTCCACCTGCAGCTGTGTGTTGTCACGCGTGATGCAAATCTGGCTGGGCACGTCCAGCGGGATTTCTTTCAGGCTGTGCTTCTGGATCACTTTGTCGACAAAGGGCACCACAAAGTTCAGACCCGGGGCCAGGCTGGCGTGGAATTTACCCAGCCTTTCGACCACCCATGCCTCTTGTTGGGGCACGACCTTGACGGTTTTGATGACGAACAGGATCGCAATGATCACGAGTACGGCGGCGACTTCCATGGCTTTTCTCCATTTTCAATGTTTTGAGCCTTGTGCTCAGATTTTCACGAGAACCAAGCGGTTGCCCGCCATGGCTTGAATGCGGTACACGCCGGTTGTGGCGGTCTGGCCTGGGGCCAGCACGGCTGTCCAAGCTGCGCCCCGGTGTTTGACTTGCGCGGTGCCTTGGGCATCCCACGCGTCGACCTGAACGGTGGCGCCTAAATCCAGGTGTTGGTCTTGGGCTTCTTGCGACGTGGTGGTTTGGCGCTTGCGCCATTGGCCCAGCAGCACAGCCCCCAAGCCGCCGACGACGGCCGCCGCCACCAACTGTGTGCTCAGGCCGTAGCCTGCCAGTGCTGCCAAGGCCGCTGCCACTGACCCCAGGCCCAACATCAGCAGGTAAAAAGTACCTGTCACCAACTCCAGTGCCACCAGCACGCCGGTCAGCACCCACCACATGCTTGCATTGCTCATCTCGCCTCCTTCTGGTTCGTCCCCATATTGTCGGGGTTGAATATGTCTGTCTTTATACGCCGACCACCCAGCGCCGGGGTCAAGTCCGGCACAAGCCAAGGATAATCAGCCCCCATGCATTTCCCTGAACCCCAACGCTGGCTTCTTTCTGTGGCACCCATGATGGACTGGACCGACCGGCACTGCCGGTTTTTCCATCGTCTGCTGACCCGTCACACCTTGCTTTACACCGAGATGGTCACTACCGGTGCTCTGCGCCACGGCAGTGTGCAGCGGCATTTGCGCTTCAATGCCGAAGAACACCCCGTTGCCCTGCAACTGGGCGGCAGTGATGCCGCCGACCTGGCCCATGCCGCCAAACTGGGCCAGGAGTGGGGATACGACGAGATCAACCTCAACTGCGGTTGCCCCTCAGACCGTGTGCAGCGCGGCGCGTTTGGCGCTTGCCTGATGAACGAGCCGCGCACCGTGGCCGATGGTGTGAAAGCCATGCTGGATGTGGTGGACGTGCCGGTGACGGTGAAGCACCGCATTGGCATTGACCGCATCGAGAGCTACGACTTTGTGCGCGACTTTGTGGGCACGGTGAGCGAGGCCGGTTGCCGGGTCTTCATTGTGCACGCCCGCAATGCTTGGCTCGACGGCTTGTCGCCGAAAGAAAACCGCGAGATACCGCCATTGCGTTACGAATTAGCTTATCAGCTTAAAAAAGATTTTCCGGTGATATTGATTGCGGTGAACGGTGGCATCAAGACGAATGACGAGATCGCTCTGCATTTGCAACAGGCCGACGGCGTGATGGTCGGGCGCGAGGCGTACTACAACCCTTGGCTTTTGGGCAGTTGGGACGCTGCGTTTTACGGCGATGACCACGAGGTGCCCAGCCGCGAGGCGGTGGAAGAGGCCATGGTGACCTACATGGAACGGGCCTTTGTTGAAGATGGCTGCCCTTGGTATGCGATCGCGCGGCACATGCTGGGCTTGTACCACGGACAACGCGGCGGGCGATTGTGGCGACAGGTCTGGAGCGACCACAAACTCAAGCCCTTGCCCCCGCGCGAAGTCTGGCAGCTGGCGCGCGCAGCGCTGGCGAGGGGTGCGGTGGTCACCGACTGACCCTCGCGGGCAGTTTTACTGCGCTGCTTGCAAGCCATTCATGAAGTGCGCCGACATGCATTGCGCCGCTTGCTCGGGTTGGCGCTGGGTCAGGGCCTGCACAATCGCCCGGTGCTCGGTCAAGGACTGCTCGATGCGCCCCTCTTTGAACAAGGAACTGTGCCGGTTGAGTTTCATGACCTTGCGCAGGTCGGCCACCATCTGGTCGCGCCAGCGGTTGTCGGCCAATTCCAGCAGCAGCATGTGAAAAGCTTCGTTGATCTCGAAGAAACGGTCGCGGTCGCCCACGGCCTCTTCCAAGTCTTGGTGCAGAGAGGAAATTTGTGCCATCTGTTCGAGGCTTGCGCTGTGCGCCACCATGCGGGCGGCGTCTGATTCCAGCAAGGCCAGCAGGTGGTAGACATCTCGCAGGTCTTTGTCGCTGACTTCGGTCACATAGGCACCCCGGCGCACCTTCATGGTCACCAGGCCCTCGGCGGCCAAAACTTTGAGGGCTTCGCGCAGCGGGGTGCGGCTGATGCCCAGCGCCTCGGCGATGCGCAATTCGTCAATCCAGCTGCCGGGCTCCATTTCGCGCGCAAAAATCCGCTGCCGCATCAGTTCGGCAACTTCTTCATATAGCGCGCGGGGGGCAAGAGACAGGGCGGACATGGCGTGTGATGGGTCGTGCGCAGGCGTCAGGAGAGGGCGTTTCAGATGCTGAATTGTAAGCCGGTTAAAATATTCTGCATCAATAATTATGAATCACAGTGGTTGATCAATTGTCTCGTCATGCAGAGGTGACAGAATCAGCCCCCAAGTCCAATCTGACCCGAAAGTGGTGAGCCATGTCGTCCCAATCCTTTGAATTCAACGCCTCCAATCTGGAGGCCTGGCAAAAAGCAGCAATCAAATCCGCCCCCGGCGGCGATGTGAACGCCCTGAACTGGAAGACGCCCGACGGCATCGTCGTCAAGCCTTTGTACACGGCAGCCGACTCGGCCAATTTGCCTTACGCCAACACACTGCCGGGCTTTGAGCCTTTCTTGCGCGGCCCCCAGGCCACCATGTACGCGGTGCGCCCCTGGACGATCCGACAATACGCCGGTTTCTCTACCGCCGAAGAGTCCAACGCCTTTTACCGCAAGGCCTTGGCCGCAGGCGGGCAGGGCGTGTCGGTGGCCTTTGACCTGGCCACCCACCGGGGTTACGACTCCGACCACCCCCGTGTGACGGGTGACGTGGGCAAAGCCGGTGTGGCGATTGATTCGGTCGAGGACATGAAGATCTTGTTTGACCAAATTCCGCTGGACAAGGTCTCGGTCTCGATGACCATGAACGGCGCGGTGCTGCCGGTGCTGGCAGGCTACGTGGTCGCTGCCGAAGAGCAGGGCGTGTCTCAAGACAAACTCAGCGGAACCATTCAGAACGACATTCTGAAAGAGTTCATGGTGCGCAACACCTACATCTACCCGCCCGAGCCGTCGATGAAGATCATCGGCGACATCATCGAGTACACGAGCAAGAACATGCCCAAGTTCAACTCGATCTCGATCTCGGGTTACCACATGCAAGAAGCCGGGGCCAACCAGGCGCTGGAAATGGCTTTCACGCTGGCCGATGGCAAGGAGTATGTCAAGACCGCCATTGCCAAAGGCATGGACGTGGACGAGTTTGCCGGCCGCCTGTCCTTCTTCTGGGCGGTGGGCATGAACTTTTATTTGGAAATCGCCAAGATGCGTGCGGCGCGCTTGCTGTGGTGCCGCATCATGAAAGGCTTTGATGCCAAGAACCCCAAGAGCCTGATGCTGCGCACGCACAGCCAGACCTCAGGTTGGTCGCTCACCGAGCAAGATCCCTACAACAACGTGGTGCGCACCACCATTGAAGCCATGGCGGCCGTCTTTGGCGGCACCCAGTCGCTGCACACCAACTCGTTTGACGAGGCGATCGCGCTGCCGACCGAGTTCAGCTCGCGCATCGCCCGCAACACCCAGCTGATCATTCAAGAAGAAACCCACATCACCAACGTGATCGACCCTTGGGCCGGTTCTTACATGATGGAGAGCCTGACGCAAGAAATGGCCGACAAGGCCTGGGCCATCATCGAAGAAGTCGAAGCCATGGGCGGCATGACCAAGGCGGTGGGCAGTGGCTGGGCCAAGCTCAAGATCGAAGCGGCAGCGGCCGAAAAGCAAGCCCGCATTGATTCCGGCAAAGACGTCATCGTGGGCGTGAACAAATACAAGCTGGCCAAAGAAGACCCGATCGAAACCTTGTCGATTGACAACGTGCGTGTGCGCGATGGGCAGATCGAACGTTTGGCCAAGATCCGCGCCAGCCGCGACAGCGCCAAGGTGCAAGCCGCTTTGGACGCTTTGTCCGCTTCGGCCGAATCGGGTCAAGGCAACCTGCTGGACCTGTCCATTCAGGCCGTGCGCCTGCGCGCCACGGTGGGTGAAATTTCTGATGCGCTGGAAAAATCCTTCGGCCGCCACCGCGCTGACACCCAAAAGGTGACCGGTGTGTACGCCGCCGCCTACGACGACGGCGAAAACGTGGGCGACACCATGGAATACTGGAACCAGCTCAAAGCCGAAATTGCCGCCTTTGCCGACGCGCAAGGCCGTCGCCCACGCGTGATGATTTCGAAGCTGGGCCAGGACGGCCACGACCGTGGCGCCAAAGTGGTCGCCACCGCCTTCGCCGATTTGGGCTATGACGTGGACATGGGCCCGCTGTTCCAGACCCCCGAAGAGTGCGCCCGCCAAGCGATTGAAAACGACGTGCACGCCGTGGGTGTGAGCACGCTCGCCGCAGGCCACAAAACCTTGGTGCCCGCCATCATTGCCGAGCTGAAGAAGCAGGGTGCAGATGACATCATCGTTTTCGTGGGCGGCGTCATCCCGCGCCAAGACTACGACATGTTGTACGAAGCGGGCGTCAAGGGCATTTACGGCCCCGGCACCCCGATCCCGGTCAGCGCCAAGGATGTGCTGGAGCAGATCAAGAAGGCTTTGGCTTGAAGATGTCTGTGATACAGTAATACAGTATCACAAGCATTTTCAAGGAGTCTGCTATGGCTGTATCTGTTCGACTGGAACCTCTGCTTGAAAAAGAGCTGGAGTTGACCGCCAAACGCATGGGCGTGACCAAGTCACAGTTCATCGTTTCTGCGCTGGAGAGGGCATTGGGGCGCAAGAACCCCTATGACCTGCTGCTCAAGGTGCAAGCGGAGGTGCGGGAGCCTTTGCCAGAAGGCAATGAATTCCTTTCGCCAACCAAGGCGGCCATTCGGTCCAAACTCTCGGCCAAGCGTGCTGCCCATCAAGCCGATTGGCTGGCTTTTCAAGAGGCCAAAAAGCAGGGCAAAGAGCGGTCTGGCTCAGACCAGGAAACGGACGCGACGTGAAGGTGGCTTTGATCGACACCGGAGCCATGCTGGCGCTGTTTGACGCCAGTGATGTGGCGCATCGGCACTACACCCGTTTGTTGGCTGAAAACTGGCGTTTGACGACCACCTGGCCGTGTGTGGTGGAGGTGTGCCATTTTCTGGGTGCCAATGCCGTTCAGCGATTTTTGAGATGGGTGTCCGAAGGTGGCGTCATCGTGTTCCCGTTTGATGTGTCGAACCTCCCCGACTTGGCGGAGCTGATGGCGCGTTACACCGCTGAGCCTCGCACAGAAATGGACTTGGCCGATGCCTCTTTGGTTTGGTTGGCGCAAGACACGAACACCCTCAACGTGATGACCATGGATGTGCGCGACTTCTCGCGTTATCGCCTGCCCGATGGTCGCAGCTTCGAGATTTTATGAGCATGCCAAGCAATGACCAGCTTTTGCAGGCCATGCGACATGGCACCGCCTCCGTGCAGCGCCGCGCCATGGCCAAAGCCATCACGCTGCTCGAATCGACCCGCGCCGACCACCGCGCCCAGGCCGACGAGTTGCTCACGGCCATGCTGCCCCACACAGGCAAGTCTTTCCGGTTGGGCATCAGCGGTGTGCCCGGTGTGGGCAAGTCCACCTTCATTGAGGCGCTGGGTTTGTATTTGATCGGCCAAGGCCACCGCGTGGCGGTGCTGGCGGTGGACCCGTCCAGCACGGTGTCGGGCGGCTCGATTCTGGGTGACAAGACGCGCATGGAATTGCTCAGCGTTCACGAGCGCGCATATATCCGCCCCAGCCCCAGCAGTGGCACTTTGGGCGGTGTGGCCGAAAAAACCCGCGAGTCGATGTTGGTCTGTGAAGCCGCTGGCTACGACGTGGTGATCGTCGAGACCGTGGGCGTGGGCCAAAGCGAAACTGCAGTGGCCAACATGACCGACATGTTTGTGCTGATGCAGCTGCCCAATGCGGGCGACGATTTACAGGCCATTAAAAAAGGCGTGATGGAGATCGCCGATTTGGTGGTCATCAACAAGGCCGACATCGACGCCATCGCGGCCACCCGCGCCGAATTGCAAATCACCAGCGCCTTGCAGCTCTTGGGCATGCACGGCGGCTCGGGCCATGCGCATTCCGACACCACGCAGTGGCACCCCAAGGTGGTGCAGCTGAGCGCTTTGCTGGGTCAGGGTGTGGACAGTTTTTGGGTGGCGGTCAGCGAGTTCCGAAGCCTGCAAACAGCCAATGGCCGACTGGACCTGCGCCGCCAGCAGCAAGCCCTGTCGTGGATGTGGGAGCGCATCGATGCGGGGCTCAAACACAATTTTCGGGCGCAGCCGCGTGTGCAAACGCTGTTGCCCCAACTCAGCCAACAAGTCGCGGCGGGCCAGCTCGCTGCGTCCACAGCGGCCCGTCAACTGCTCGGTGCTTACCAGGCGCAGAGCGAAACCCCATCTTCCTGAAGAAAAGAGAGAACCACCATGCAAGACATCCTTGAACAACTGGAAAAAAAGCGCGCTGCGGCCCGCTTGGGCGGCGGGCAAAAGCGCATTGATGCGCAGCACGCCAAAGGCAAACTCACGGCCCGTGAGCGCATCGAAGTGCTGCTCGACGAAGGCACTTTCGAAGAGTGGGACATGTTCGTGGAACACCGTTGCACCGATTTCGGCATGGAAGACAACAAGATCCCCGGCGACGGTGTGGTGACGGGCTACGGCATGATCAACGGCCGCCTGGTCTTTGTGTACAGCCAAGACTTCACCGTCTATGGCGGCGCTTTGTCCGAGACGCACGCCGAGAAGATTTGCAAGGTCATGGACCAAGCCATGAAAGTCGGCGCACCCGTGATCGGCTTGAACGATTCGGGCGGTGCCCGCATTCAAGAAGGCGTGGCTTCTTTGGGCGGTTATGCCGATGTGTTCCAGCGCAACGTGATGGCCTCGGGCGTGGTGCCGCAGATCAGCATGATCATGGGCCCATCGGCCGGTGGTGCGGTGTATTCACCAGCGCTCACCGACTTCATTTTTATGGTCAAGGACACGTCCTACATGTTTGTGACAGGCCCCGAAGTGGTCAAGACTGTGACGCACGAAGAAGTCACGGCCGAAGAGCTGGGTGGCGCTTTGACACACACCACCAAGAGCGGCGTGGCCGACATGGCCTTCGAGAACGACGTGGAAGCGCTACTGATGCTGCGCCGCCTCTACAACTATCTGCCGCTCAACAACCGCGAAAAGGCCCCCGTGCGCAAGAGCGGTGACCCGTCCGGCCGCATGGACATGAGCTTGGACACGCTGGTGCCCGAGAACCCCAACAAAGCGTATGACATGAAGGAACTCATCGTCAAAACCGTGGACGATGGCGACTTCTTTGAGCTGCAACCCGATTACGCCAAAAACATCCTGATCGGTTTTGCCCGCATGGAAGGCCAGACTGTGGGCATCGTGGCCAACCAGCCTTTGGTACTGGCGGGCTGCTTGGACATCAAGAGTTCCATCAAGGCGGCCCGCTTTGTGCGCTTTTGCGATGCGTTCAACATTCCCGTCATCACCTTTGTGGACGTGCCCGGTTTCATGCCCGGTACAAGCCAAGAGTTCGGCGGCATCATCAAACACGGCGCCAAGCTGCTGTATGCGTACGCCGAGTGCACCGTGCCGAAAATCACCGTCATCACCCGCAAGGCCTACGGCGGCGCGTACGACGTGATGGCCTCCAAGCATTTGCGCGGCGACGTGAACTTTGCCTGGCCCAATGCCGAAATCGCGGTCATGGGCGCCAAGGGTGCGGTGGAAATCATCTTCCGTGAAGACAAGGGCGACCCCGAGAAACTCGCGGCCAAAGAAGCCGAATACAAAGCCCGCTTTGCCAACCCTTTTGTGGCGGGCGCACGCGGTTTCATCGACGACGTGATCCAGCCGCACGAGACGCGCAAGCGCATTTGCCGCTCGCTGGTCATGCTCAAAGACAAGAAGCTTGAAAACCCTTGGCGAAAGCACGGGAACATTCCACTGTGATCGTTACCCCGTCATGGCGAACTTGATTCGCCAGCCATGGATCCCGGATCAAGCCCGGGATGACAGATAAAAGGATTCCATATGTTCAAGAAAATTTTGATTGCTAACCGCGGCGAAATTGCCTGCCGTGTCATCGCCACCGCCCAAAAAATGGGCATTCAAACCGTGGCCGTTTACTCCGAAGCTGACAAGGAAGCTCGCCACGTTCAGCTGGCTGACGAGGCCGTTTTGATTGGTCCTGCGCCCTCGCGCGAGTCGTACTTGGTCGCCGACAAAATCATTGCGGCGGCCAAAGCCACGGGCGCACAAGCCATTCACCCCGGCTACGGTTTTCTGAGCGAGAACGCCGAGTTCTCCAAGCGCTGCGAAGACGAAGGCATCGCTTTCATTGGCCCTCGTCACTTCTCGATTGCCGCCATGGGCGACAAGATCGAGTCCAAAAAACTGGCGGGCGCTGCGGGCGTCAACTGCATCCCTGGCGTGAACGACGCGATTGAAACCGCTGAAAAAGCGGTCGAAATCGCCAAGGGCATCGGCTACCCCGTGATGATCAAAGCGTCTGCGGGCGGTGGCGGCAAGGGCTTGCGTGTGGCCTTCAACGACAAAGAGGCTTTCGAGGGCTTTACCTCGTGCCGCAACGAAGCACGCAACAGCTTTGGCGATGACCGGGTGTTCATCGAGAAGTTTGTCGAGGAACCCCGCCACATCGAAATCCAGGTGCTGGGCGACAGCCATGGCAACGTGATTTATGTGAACGAGCGCGAGTGCTCCATCCAGCGCCGTCACCAAAAAGTGATCGAAGAGGCTCCATCGCCGTTCATCTCTGAAGCCACCCGCAAAGCCATGGGCGAGCAGGCGGTGCAACTGGCCAAGGCGGTGAAATACCAATCGGCCGGTACGGTGGAATTTGTGGTCGGCAAAGACCAGAGCTTTTACTTCTTGGAAATGAACACCCGCTTGCAGGTCGAGCATCCTGTGACCGAAGCCATCACCGGGCTTGACTTGGTTGAGATGATGATCCGCGTGGCCGCTGGTGAGAAATTGCCGATTGAACAAAAAGACGTGCAGCGCAATGGCTGGGCCATCGAGTGCCGCATCAACGCCGAAGACCCGTTCCGCAATTTCTTGCCGTCCACAGGCCGTTTGGTGCGCTTCCAAACGCCGCACCAAACCATGTTCCAGGCCAACACAACCGACCTGTATGGCGTGCGCGTGGACACGGGTGTGCAAGACGGTGGCGAGATCCCGATGTTTTACGACTCGATGATCGCCAAGCTGATCGTGCACGGCAAAGACCGCAACGATGCGATTGCCAAAATGCGCGAAGCCCTCAACGGCTTTGTCATTCGTGGCATCAGCTCCAACATCCCTTTCCAGGCGGCTTTGTTGGCGCATCCACGTTTTGTGTCGGGTGACTTCAACACCGGCTTCATTGCTGAGCAATACAGCCAGGGTTTCCGCGCCGAAGATGTGCCGCACGACGACCATGACTTTTTGGCGGCACTGGCCGCCTTTGTGCGCCGCAAGTCGCGCGAACGCGCAGCGAGCCTGAGCGGTCAGTTGCCCGGTTACGACGTCAAGGTAGGCCAGGACTACGCGGTGGTCGAGCTGGGCCAGGGCGGCAAAAACCGCTATGTGTCGGTGCATGTGGCCGAATTTGCGGGCAAGCAAGGCGAAGCCCAGATCACGGTGAACGGCAAGACCTATGCCATCGCCAGCCATTCACGCCTGAACGACATCCGCATTGAAGGCACTTGCAATGGTCAACTGTTCACGGCGCAAATCGAACGCGGCACCCTGAAAAATCCGCTGGCCCTTCAAGTGCAGCACAACGGCACCCGCATCGAAGCGCTGGTGATGTCACCGCGCATGGCCGAGTTGCACAAGCTCATGCCTTACAAAGCGCCGCCGGACCTGAGCCGTTTTGTGCTGTCACCCATGCCAGGCCTTTTGGTCGATGTGGCGGTGCAGCCAGGCCAGAAGGTGCAAGCCGGTGAGCGCGTCGCCGTGATCGAAGCCATGAAGATGGAAAACGTGCTGTTTGCAGCGCAAGACGGTGTGGTGAAGAAAGTGGTCGCTGCCAAAGGCGAATCGCTCACGGTGGACCAGATGATTGTGGAGTTTGAATAAATGACACGCCCCTTCAAAGTGCTGGGCGTCCAGCAAATCGCCATCGGTGGACCTGATAAGTTGCGCTTGCAGAAGCTCTGGGTGGACAAGTTGGGCCTGGAAGTCACTGGCACTTACAAAAGCGAACGCGAGAACGTGGACGAAGACATCTGCGCCATAGGCACCGGCCCGTTCAAGGTCGAGGTCGATCTGATGCAACCGCTGGACCCCGAGAAAAAGCCCGCCGTGCACACCACACCGTTGAACCACATCGGTCTGTGGATCGACGACCTGCCGGTGGCCGTGGCGTGGCTCACGGCGCAAGGCGTGCGCTTTGCGCCGGGCGGCATCCGCAAAGGTGCGGCCGGTTTTGACATCACGTTTTTGCACCCCAAGGCCAACGAAGAGTTTCCGATTGGGGGTGAGGGCGTGTTGATCGAGCTGGTGCAGGCGCCGCCCGAGGTGGTCAAGGCGTTTGCGGCCTTGGCGGCCAACGCGCATTGAGTTGATTCGGACCTGAAGGTCCGATCAGCAAGGGAGTGTCATACCCGCGAAAGCGGGTATCCATGGTGGCCGAAGGCATGGACCCTCGATCAAGTCGGGGGTGACAAAAGCCGAATCATGAGGCTGCAAAGGCCGAATCAGGTGGCTGCAAAGGCTGAGGCTGAGGGCTAATTTTGCCTGGACCATCAGGCCCGTCAGGCTCCGGCTTGGCGGGCTTTTGCTTTGGCCAGTGCCGCTTCGATGATGGCGCGTTTGCGGTCCACTTCGGGGGCGTACTCGGTGCCCTTGGTGTGTTCGGCCAAATCGGCCAGTTTGTGCTCGGCTTTGGCTTGCAGTTGCTTTTGGTGCTTGGCTTCTTCGCGCACCAAGCGTTGTTGGCGAGATTCAAAACGTGTGCGGGATGTGTCTGCCTGATCGGCCGACCAAGCGGCCCAGCCAGTATCTGCGCCCGTCACATTCTCCAACGCAATGCAGTCCACCGGGCACACCGGGATGCACAGCTCACAACCCGTGCACCAAGGCTCGATCACGGTGTGCATCAGCTTGTTTGCGCCCAAAATCGCATCCGTCGGGCAAGCCTTGATGCACAGCGTGCAGCCGATACACCAGGCCTCGTCAATGATGGCCACATGCCGCGGGCCTTCGGTCCCGTGATCGGGGTTAAGGGGCAAGCTGGGCAAGCCCGTCAGTGCAGACAGCCGTTCGATGCCCGCTTGTCCCCCGGGCGGGCACTGGTTGATGGCCGCTTGTCCCTCGGCCATGGCCCGCGCGTAACTGGCGCAGTCCGGAAAGCCGCAACGTGTGCACTGTGTTTGGGGCAGGGCGTCGTTCAGCAATAAGAAAAGCGCCTGGGTTTCAGGCGCTGTTCGGTTCAAGGTGGGCATAGACCTCAGGCTTAGGTCGATGGGTCGACCCAAGTGGTTTTGACCGAGCCACTGGCAGTGCCCTTGCCGGAAGCTTTGCTGAGGGGGGGCGTGGCCGATTTTGCTGCGGTTTTTGTCGCGGCTTTGACTGTGGATTTTGTGGGCGCTTTCACTGCGGGCTTGCTGGCCGCTGGTGTAGCTGGTTTGGCCACCACGGGTTTTGCCGTGGCCACTGTGGCGGTTTTGGCGGCTGGTTTGACCGCCTCTTGAGCCGAGGGCTTTGCAGCAGAAGCCGGCGTAGCCTGAGAGGCGATGGCCTTTTCAGGTGCCGATGGCGCAAAGGCTTGCACCACCACTTTGGGTGCCTCAGTGGCTTGTGGCTGGGCTGCCACAGCCGTTTTGGCCGTCGTTTTGGGGACGTGGTTCAAGATGAACTTGACCAGCTCTGGGTACACGATGTCGCGCCAACGGCGGCCACTGAAGATGCCGTAATGTCCCGCACCTGGCACTTCCAAGTGCTGACGTTCGCTGGCGGGCACGCCGCTGCACAGGTCTTGCGCTGCACGGGTTTGGCCCGAGCCCGAGATGTCGTCCAACTCGCCTTCCACGGTCATCAAGGCCGTGCCTTTGATGTCCTGGGGGCGAACGCGTTCGAATTTGCCGTCCACGCCCTTGACGTCCCAAGTGCCGTTGACCAGTTTGAAGTCCTGGAAGACGGTGGCGATGGTTTCAAGGTAGTAGTCAGCATCCATGTCGAGCACCGCGTTGTACTCGTCGTAGAACTTGCGGTGTGCTTCGGTGCTGGCGTCATCACCCTTGATCAGGTCTTTGAAATAGTCGTAATGGCTTTTGGCGTGGCGGTCGGGGTTCATGGCCACAAAACCGGTGTACTGCAAAAATCCGGGGTAGACGCGGCGACCAGCGCCTGGGAAGTTGGCAGGCACGCGGTAAATGACGTTGTTCTCGAACCACTCAAAACTCTTGTTGGTGGCCAAGTTGTTCACAGAAGTGGGTGACTTGCGGGCATCGATCGGGCCACCCATCATCGTCATGGTCAGCGGGGTCTTTTCGCCACGGCTGGCCATGAGCGACACGGCGGCCATCACGGGAACGGTGGGCTGGCACACGCTGACAATGTGGCAGTTGCCATAGATGGATTGCAGGTGGCGGATGAATTCCTGCACGTAGTTGATGTAGTCGTCCAGGTGAAATTCGCCATCGGACAAGGGGACCAAGCGGGCGTTTTTCCAGTCGGTGATGTAGACCTTGTGGTCTTGCAGCATGGTCTTGACGGTGTCGCGCAGCAAGGTGGCGTAATGTCCGGAAAGGGGTGCAACGATCAGAACGGCAGGTTGAGACTTGAGTTGCATCAAGGTGTCAGCATCGTCCGAAAAGCGCTTGAAACGACGCAACTCACAAAAAGGTTTATCAATTTCGATGCGCTCGTGAATGGCGACGTCGACTTGGTTGACCTTGACGGTCCTGATGCCGAATTCTGGTTTCTCGTAATCCTTGCCCAAGCGGTGCATCAGTGCGTAGCCTGCGGATGTGCGCTGGGCCAGAGGCGTTTGCGACATCGGGTTCAAGGGGTTGCTGAAGAGCTTGGCTGCAGCTTGGGCCAGATCGGAAAAAGGCTCCATGATCGAGCGTTGTGTTTCAAAAATCTGGTAAAGCATGTGACAGTTCCCGTTGAGACCAAATGGTGCGGTGCAACAATACTACAGGAGACTGGGCAGTAATTTTTGAGTACTCCCCCTAATCGGGAGTCACCTTCTTGACCGACCAAAAAGAAACCGCCCCGTCAGGGGCGGTTGCAAGCCGACTTTCAGTCAGGGTTGAGATTTAAACAACTTTTGCGATGGCGGCGCAAACGTAGTCAATGTTTTTGCTGTTGAGCGCGGCCACGCACATGCGGCCGGTGTCGGTGCCGTACACACCAAACTCGCTGCGCAGACGAACCATTTGGTCTTTGGTCAGACCCGAGTAGCTGAACATGCCGATCTGGCTGGTGATGAAGCTCATGTCTTGCTGCACGCCAGCGGCTTTTAAGCTGTCCACCAGTTTTTGGCGCATGGCTTTGATGCGCACGCGCATTTCGGCCAGCTCGTTTTCCCACAGGGCGCGCAGCTCGGGGTTGTTCAAAACCGCAGCCACCACTGCGCCGCCATGGATCGGCGGGTTGGAATAGTTGGTGCGAATGGCGATCTTGAGCTGGCTCAGCACACGTGAAGCTTCTTCTTTGTCGTTGGCCACCACCGACAGGGCGCCCACGCGCTCACCGTACAGGCTGAAGCTCTTGGAGAAAGAAGTCGACACCAAGATGTTCAGGCCCGCGGCCACAAACTTGCCGATGACAGCGCCGTCTTCGGCGATGCCGTGGCCAAAGCCTTGGTACGCCATGTCGAGGAATGCCGTGAGGCCCTTGGCCTTGACGACGGCAATGACTTGTTCCCATTGGGCGTCGGTGATGTCGTAGCCGGTGGGGTTGTGGCAGCAGGCGTGCAGGACGACGATGGTGCCCGCGGCCGCAGCGTTCAGGCTGGCCAGCATGCCGTCGAAGTTGACGCCACGATTGACCGCATCGTAATAGGCGTAGCTGTCGACCTCAAAACCCGCGTTGATGAAGATGGCGCGGTGATTTTCCCAGCTGGGGTCGGAAATCAGCACTTTGGCGTTGGGGCTGACTTTTTTCAGGAAGTCGGCACCGATTTTCAGGCCGCCTGTGCCGCCGATGGCTTGCACGGTGGACACGCGACCGGACTTGACCACGTCGGATTCAGCGCCAAACACCAGTGCCTTGACGGCGTTGTCATAAGCCACGATGCCGTCGATGGGCAAATAACCGCGCGCGGTGGGGGTGGCCATCATGGTTTTTTCGGCCGCTTGCACGCACTGCAGCAGGGGCAGTTTGCCGTTGTCGTCGAAGTACACGCCCACGCCCAGGTTCACTTTGTTGGGGTTGGTGTCGGCGTTGAATTGCTCGTTCAGGCCCAAGATCGGGTCGCGGGGGGCCATTTCGACGGCGGAAAACAGAGACATGGAAAGTCCTTGGATTGTGTTCAGTGGTGGCAGGAAACCCGTTCCTCGGTTAGGCTTTCGGGTTGTCCCTGATTTTAACGGTCTCCGATGCCTGATCTGGCTTGGAGGCCCCCGCCCATAAAGATGTCCAACGTGTCCGAAGCCCCAGTTGTTGAAGTTGTGTCCGATGCAGACAAATACGCTGAAGGCACGTTCGTCAGCTATCCCGGCTCGCCCTTTGAGCTCTACCAGCCTTACCCGCCCGCAGGCGATCAGCCGGTGGCCATTGCGCAGCTGGTTGAAGGTGTGCAAGACGGCGAGGTGTTTCAAACGCTTTTGGGCGTGACCGGCTCCGGCAAAACCTTCACCATGGCCAATGTGATCGCCCTGCTGGGGCGGCCCGCCATCGTGTTTGCGCCCAACAAAACACTGGCCGCTCAGCTTTACAGCGAGTTCCGCGAGTTCTTCCCCAAGAACGCGGTCGAGTACTTCGTGAGTTATTACGACTACTACCAGCCCGAGGCTTATGTGCCCCAGCGCGATTTGTTCATCGAGAAAGACTCGGCCATCAACGAGCACATCGAGCAGATGCGCTTGTCTTGCACCAAAAGCATCATGGAGCGGCGCGACGTGGTGATCGTGGCTACGGTGTCGGCCATTTACGGCATTGGCGAGCCCGAGAGCTACCACCGGATGATCATGACGCTGCGCACCGGCGACAAGCTGGGCCAGCGCGACGTGATTGCGCAGCTGATCCGCATGCAGTACCAGCGCAACGACATGGAGTTTTCGCGAGGCAAGTTCCGGGTGCGGGGCGACACGATCGACGTGTTCCCGGCCGAGCACTCCGAGCTGGCGATCCGCATCGAGTTGTTTGACGACGAGATCGACAGCCTGCAGCTGTTTGACCCGCTCACGGGGCGCATTCGTCAGAAGATCCCACGCTTCACGGTCTACCCGTCCAGCCACTATGTGACGCCGCGCGACAAAGTTTTGGCGGCGGTGGAAACCATCAAAATCGAGTTGGCCCAACGGCTGAAAGAGCTGGTGGGCATGGGCAAATTGGTCGAGGCGCAGCGCCTGGAGCAGCGCACGCGGTTCGATTTGGAAATGCTGTCCGAAGTCGGGCACTGCAAGGGCATTGAAAATTACACCCGGCATTTATCAGGCGCGGCTCCGGGCGACGCACCCAGCACGCTCACCGACTACATGCCGCCCGACGCGATCATGTTTTTGGACGAGAGCCACCAGATGATTGGCCAGCTCAATGCCATGTACAACGGCGACAAGGCGCGCAAAACCACGCTGGTGGAATACGGCTTTCGCCTGCCCAGCGCTTTAGACAACCGCCCGCTCAAATTCGAAGAGTTTGAAAAGCGCATGCGCCAGTGCATTTTTGTTTCGGCCACGCCGGCCGACTACGAAAAGACGCACGCGGGCAAAGTGGTCGAGCAGGTGGTGCGCCCCACGGGTTTGGTCGATCCAGAGGTGGAGGTGCGCCCCGCTACTCAGCAGGTGGACGATGTGCTGCAAGAAATCCGCATTCGGGTGGACAAACACGAGCGCGTGCTGATCACGACGCTGACCAAGCGCATGGCCGAGCAGTTGACAGATTACCTGAGCGACAACGGGGTGAAGGTGCGCTTCTTGCACAGCGACGTGGACACGGTGGAGCGGGTGGAAATTTTGCGTGACCTGCGCCTGGGCGCTTTCGATGTGCTGGTGGGCATCAACTTGCTGCGTGAGGGCTTGGATATTCCTGAGGTCTCGCTGGTGGCCATTCTGGATGCCGACAAAGAAGGCTTCTTGCGATCCGAGCGCAGCTTGATCCAGACCATTGGCCGTGCGGCCCGCAATCTGAATGGGCGGGCAATTTTGTACGCCGACCGCATCACCGATTCGATGAAAAAAGCCATGGGCGAGACCGAGCGTCGCCGCATCAAGCAAGTGGCCCACAACGAGCTCATGGGCATCACGCCCAAGAGCATTATCAAGAAGGTCAAAGACCTGATCGACGGTGTTTACAGCGAAAAGTCGGGCAAAGAAGCCGAGCGCTTGGAGCAGGCCGCGGTGCAAAGGGCCAAGGTGGAGGACATGAGCGAAAAAGACATCGCCCGCGCCATCAAGCAGTTGGAGAAGCAAATGATGGAACACGCCCGCAATTTGGAGTTCGAAAAAGCCGCCCAGGTGCGCGACCAGCTCACCATCCTGAAGGAGCAGGCTTTTGGAGCCACCGGTGGCGACAACATCGTGCCTTTGATCAGGGCTTGAGCCAAAACTTCCCCTCCAGCCCTCATCCCCTTTTTGCAACCCCGGACCGTGTCTCATATTTGTCACCCCGGACCGCATCTCCTATTTGTCACCCCGGACTTGATCCGGGGTCCATGGTGTTGAACTCACGATGGATCCCGCATCAAGTGCGGGATGACATGAGTGGAATAACCCTTTAACCCGAGTGATTTGATCGGGATTGGTTTATACTTGAGTTGTTTAGTCGGGAACCCGCTTTGGCGGGTCACTGACCAAGCCCCCACCCACTTCAGGAGTCTGCCATGCGTTTAACCACCAAAGGCCGTTTCGCCGTCACTGCCATGATCGATTTGGCCCTGCGCCAAGACGCCGGCCCCGTGACCTTGGCCGCCATCAGCCAGCGCCAACAGATTTCCCTCTCTTATCTAGAGCAGTTGTTTGGCAAACTGCGCCGCCACAACTTGGTCGAATCCACCCGCGGCCCCGGCGGCGGTTACACCTTGGGCCGTAAATCCACCGAAATCACCGTGGCCGACATCATTTTGTCGGTGGACGAACCCATCGATGCCACCCACTGCGGCGGCAAAGAAAACTGCAATGGCGGCGATGGCCGCTGCATGACACACGACCTGTGGGCCTCCCTGAACTCCAAAATGGTGGAGTTTTTGGACTCGGTTTCCCTGCAAAAGCTGGTGGACGACCAGTTGGCCAAAGGCTTGGTCGTTGAACACAAGCCCAGCCTCAAGCGTGCGATTGCCCCCATGCCGATCAGCCAACCCATTCGCGTGAATGTGCCCAACTCGGTGTTTGACTTGGGCAACATGTTCGCCAAACCCTGATTCCCGAAGAAGAGCAGACCATGACCACACCCCATTTCCCTATTTACCTTGATTACGGTGCCACCAACCCCTGCGACCCCCGTGTGGTTGACGCCATCGTCCCTTGGTTGCGCGAGCACTTTGGCAACCCCGCATCACGCACCCACGCCTGGGGCTGGGAGGCCGAAGCCGCCGTCGAAAAAGCCCGCGAGCAAGTGGCCGATCTGATCGGTGCCGATCCCCGCGAGATCGTCTGGACCAGCGGTGCCACCGAGTCCAACAATCTGGCCATCAAAGGCGCAGCCCAGTTTTACAAGTCGCGCGGCAAGCACCTGATCACCGTCAAGACCGAGCACAAGGCTGTGCTCGACACCATGCGCGAGCTGGAGCGCCAGGGCTTTGAAGTCACCTACCTCGATGTGCAGGCCGATGGTCTGTTGAACATGGACGCGCTCAAGGCAGCCCTTCGCCCCGACACCATCTTGATCAGCGTGATGTTCGTGAACAACGAAATCGGCGTGATCCAAGACGTGACCGCGATTGGCAATTTGTGCCGCGAAAAAGGCATCATCTTCCACGTCGATGCCGCCCAAGCCACTGGCAAGGTCGAGATCGACATGACCCAGCTGCCCATCGATCTGATGAGCCTGGCGTCGCACAAAACCTATGGACCCAAGGGCATTGGCGCTTTGTATGTGCGCCGCAAGCCCCGCATTCGCCTCGAAGCGCAGATGCACGGTGGCGGTCATGAGCGCGGCATGCGCTCGGGCACTTTGCCCACCCACCAGTGCGTTGGCATGGGCGAGGCTTTTCGTATTGCCAAGCTCGAGATGGCGCAAGACAACGCCAAGGCCCGCGCCTTGCACGACCGCCTGATCAACGGCCTGAGCGACATGGAGCAGGTGTTCTTGAACGGCCACGCCACCCAGCGCGTGCCACACAACATCAACATGAGTTTTAACTTTGTCGAAGGCGAATCACTCATCATGGGCATCAAGGGCCTGGCGGTGTCGTCGGGTTCGGCCTGCACTTCGGCCAGCTTGGAGCCCAGCTATGTCTTGCGCGCCCTGGGTCGCAGCGACGAGCTGGCCCACAGCAGCCTGCGCATGACGATTGGCCGCTGGTCCACCGAAGAGGACATCGATTACGCGATCCAAACCATCCGCGAGAACGTGGTCAAGTTGCGCGACTTGAGCCCCCTATGGGAAATGCACAAAGATGGCATCGATCTGAGCACGATCCAGTGGGCGGCTCACTGAGTTGCACCTTGATTCGCTTTTGAACTGAATACGGAGAAAACACCATGGCATATTCTGAAAAAGTGGTTGACCACTACGAAAACCCACGCAATGTCGGCTCGTTCGACAAGGGCGACGACACCGTCGGCACCGGCATGGTCGGCGCACCGGCTTGCGGCGACGTGATGAAGTTGCAAATCAAGGTCAACCCGACTACCGGCGTGATCGAAGACGCGCGCTTCAAGACTTACGGTTGTGGCTCGGCCATTGCGTCGAGCTCGCTCGTGACCGAATGGGTCAAGGGCAAAACGCTGGACCAAGCGGCAGCCCTCAAGAACAGCGAAATCGCCGAAGAGCTGGCGCTGCCACCGGTCAAAATCCACTGCTCCATCCTGGCCGAGGACGCCATCAAGGCAGCCGTGGAAGACTACAAAAAGAAACACCTGAACTGACATGGCCATCACTTTGTCTGCTGCCGCAGCACGGCATGTCTCTCGCTACATGGCCAAACGTGGTTCGGGTGTGGGTGTGCGACTGGGTGTCAGAACCACGGGCTGCTCGGGTTTGGCCTACAAGCTGGAATATGTGGATGACATCGCCCCAGAAGACATGGTTTTTGAAGGCCATGGCGTCAAATTGATGGTGGACCCCAAAAGCTTGGCCTACATCGACGGCACCGAACTCGACTTTGTGCGCGAGGGCCTGAACGAGGGTTTTCGTTTCAACAACCCCAACGAGCGTGACCGCTGCGGTTGCGGTGAGTCTTTCCGCGTTTGAGTTTTTAAGCGCGTGATCTCGCTTCAAGCCAACGACTTCGAGCTTTTTGACGTGCCTGTGCAGTTTGCACAGGACCGCGCGCAACTCGATGCCCGCTGGAAAGCGCTGCAGCGCGAAGCCCATCCCGACCGCTTTGCCGCCGAGGGCGCTGCTGCCCAACGCGTGGCCATGCAGTGGTCGGTGCGCATCAACGAGGCCTATCAGCGCCTGAAAGACCCGCTCAAGCGCGCTGCTTATTTGTGCGAAATGCAAGGCGCGCCAGTGCAAGCCGAGAACAACACGGCCATGCCCGCAGCCTTTTTGATGCAGCAAATGGAGTGGCGCGAAAGCCTGGACGACACCGACGGTGCTGAGGGACTGCAAGCCTTGGCTGATGAAGTGGCCGACGAACAGAGACGCGTTCAGCAAACGCTGGCTCAGTCGCTCGATGTGGCCAAAGACCCCGCGCAAGCCGTGGGGCAGGTGAGGGCGCTGATGTTCATTGAGCGCTTCACGCAAGAAGTGAACGCTAAACTCGACCGATTGACCTGAATTTTCCCGATTGAACATGGCCTTATTGCAGATTTCCGAACCGGGCCAGTCGCCCGACCCGCACCAACGCCGCATCGCGGTGGGCATTGATTTGGGCACCACGCACTCGCTGGTGGCCTCGGTGCGCAACGGCGTGGCTGAATGCCTGCCCGATGACGATGGCCGCGTGATTCTGCCCTCTGTGGTTCGCTTCATGCCAGGCCAAGGCCGTCAAATTGGTTTTGAAGCGGTGCAGTCTGCTGCCAGCGATCCCGTCAACACCATCGCCTCGGTCAAGCGCTTCATGGGGCGTGGCCTGAATGACATCGCCGACCGCAGCAAGCTGCCTTACGAGTTCACCGCCAGTGAACAAGGCATGCTCTCGATCCAGACGGTGCAAGGCCCCAAATCACCCGTCGAGGTGAGCGCCGAAATTCTGGCCACCTTGCGTTTTCGCGCCGAAGACACCTTCAACGACGATATCTACGGCGCGGTCATCACCGTCCCGGCTTACTTTGACGACGCCCAGCGCCAAGCCACCAAAGACGCCGCGCAACTGGCAGGCCTGAATGTGCTGCGTCTGATCAACGAGCCGACCGCCGCAGCCATTGCCTACGGCCTCGACAACGCCAGCGAAGGCGTTTATGCCGTGTTCGATTTGGGCGGCGGCACCTTCGATATTTCTATCCTGCGCTTGACTCAAGGCGTGTTCGAGGTCTTGTCCACCGGCGGCGACTCTGCCCTGGGCGGCGACGATTACGACCAGGCTCTGGCCGACTTTGCCATGGCCCGTCACCCTGGCCTGCAAGCGGTCACGGCCGAAGACAAAACGGTGCTCAAAGCTGCAGCCCGCGCCGCCAAAGAAGCACTCAGCGCTGCCGATGCGTTCACTCTGAATGCTGCCTTGTCTACCGGCAGCTTGTCGGCAGCCATCAGCCGCGCAGATTTCGAGCAAGCCACTGAGGCCCTGACAGCCCGTTGCATCACCGCCGTTCGCAAAGCGCTGCGCGATGCCCAGCTGGGCAAGGACGATGTGCAGGGCGTGGTGATGGTGGGCGGCTCCACCCGCATGCCGCAAATTCAGCGGGCGGTGGGCGAGTTTTTTGGCCAGGTGCCGCTCAACAACCTCAACCCTGACGA
Source organism: Comamonadaceae bacterium (assembly GCA_027486555.1). Classification (GTDB taxonomy): domain Bacteria; phylum Pseudomonadota; class Gammaproteobacteria; order Burkholderiales; family Burkholderiaceae_C; genus Limnohabitans_A. The sequence continues at coordinate 2,166 of JAIXOX010000004.1, read as the reverse complement.
AGTCGTCGCTTTGGGCGCATCCATCCAGGCCAACCAGCTGGCGGGCAACAACGCCGCTGGCGAATTGCTGCTGCTCGATGTGATCCCCTTGTCATTGGGCGTCGAGACCATGGGCGGCTTGGTCGAGCGCATCATCCCGCGCAACCAGACCATCCCCACGGCGATGGCGCAAGACTTCACCACCTACCAAGACGGCCAAACCGCCTTGGCGCTGCATGTGGTGCAGGGCGAGCGCGACTTGGTGCAAGACTGTCGCAGCCTGGCCCGCTTTGAGCTGCGCGGTATCCCGCCCATGGCAGCAGGTGCTGCGCGCATCCGCGTGACCTTCACGGTGGATGCCGATGGTCTGCTGAGCGTGGGGGCCAAAGAACAAATCAGCGGTGTGGAAGCCCGCATCGACGTCAAGCCCTCTTATGGCCTGAGCGACGATCAGATTGCCACCATGCTGCAAGAAAGCTTCACCACTGCCCAAGCTGACATGAAAGCACGCGCCTTGGTCGAAGCCCGTGTGGACGCCGACCGCATGCTGCTGGCCACGCGCAGTGCCTTGGCAGCCGATGGCGATTTGCTCAGCCCTGAAGAGCGTGCCGGCATTGATGCCCAGATGGCCACCTTGCAAGCGGCTATCCTGACCGAACAAGACGCCAAGGCGCTGGAAGACTGCACCCAAGCGCTGGCCAAAGGCACCGAAGCTTTTGCCGCTGAGCGCATGAACCAAAGCATTCAAAAAGCCCTGGCTGGCCAAAATATCCAGTCGATGTAATCCACCATTCCGCCATGCCTGTCATCAAAATCCTGCCCCACCCCGAATATTGCCCCAACGGTGCAGAAATCACCGTGCCTGCGGGCACCAGCATCTGTGAAGCGCTGCTCGACAACAAAATCAACATCGAACACGCCTGCGACATGAGCGCAGCTTGCACCACCTGCCATGTGGTCGTGCGTGAAGGCTTCAGGAGCCTCAACGAGATGGAGGAAACCGAAGAAGACTTGCTCGACCGAGCCTGGGGCCTTGAGCCCGACTCACGCCTGAGCTGCCAGGCCTTTGTGGCCAAGAGTGACTTGGTGATCGAGATCCCGCGCTACACCATCAACCACGCCAAAGAACTGCACTGAGCGGAAGCGGCAAGCCATGCGTCAAATCGTTCTGGACACCGAAACCACGGGCCTGTCTGCCGAAGGTGGCGACCGCATCATCGAGCTGGGATGCGTCGAACTGTATGCCCGCAAGCTCACGGGTAAGAACCTGCATTTTTACTTCAATCCCGAGCGCGACAGCCATGAAGATGCGCTCAGGGTTCACGGCATCAGCAATGAATTCTTGCGTGACAAGCCCAAATTTTCTGAACTGGCCGATGACATCCTGAATTACCTGGCTGATGCCGAGCTCATCATCCACAACGCAGCGTTTGACATCGGCTTTCTCAACAAAGAACTCGAACGCGTCGGTAAAAAGCCTTTAAAAGCTTATGTCAGTGGTGTGCTTGACACTCTTGCCATGGCCAAGGAAATGTTCCCCGGCAAACGCAACAGCCTCGACTCGCTGTGTGACCGCCTCGAAGTCGACAACTCTGGGCGAACCCTCCACGGCGCTTTGCTCGATGCCGAGTTATTGGCCGACGTTTACATCAACATGACACGGGGTCAAGAGGCATTGTTGATCGACGCTGGCGACATGCCCACTGACAAGCAGGCTGTGGTGGTGCAGGTCGACTTGAGTGCTTATGTTTTGCCCGTGCTGCCCGCCAATGTTCAGGAGTTGGCCGCGCACCATGATGTGCTGGCCCAGCTTGACAAATCGAGCGGAGGAAAAACCGTGTGGCGTCAACTTGCAGTGGTTTGAGATTGTTGCTGAAATATTGAGCCCAGTTTTCTGCAATCAAATTTTGATGCTATAATCTAAGACTTCGCGGAAAACGCAGGGCGATTAGCTCAGGGGTAGAGCACTGCATTCACACTGCAGGGGTCGCAAGTTCGAAACTTGCATCGCCCACCAAAAAATTCCCAATAAAATCAAGCACTTAGAGGAAACTCTTAGTCCTTTTTATTAAGTAAAAAGTAGTATAGTCCGGGTTTACTACTTGTCATAGATTTTTCGATGTCTTTTCATAGATTTCGGAACAGTCAAACAAGCCCAATTCATTCCGTTGTCAGTAACGCCCACAT
>JAIXOX010000036.1 GCA_027486555.1 Comamonadaceae bacterium | reverse complement strand
GTGCCTGACGCCTCACGCAGCGTGGGCGTGGCGCAAGGCTTGTTGTCTGAGCAAGCGGCCAAATTCATCACCGACCTGAACAGCGATTACGACAAGGTGCGCGAGCAGCACGCCAACAAAAAGCAAACCCCCATGTGGACGTTGGCGCAGGCCCGTGCCAACAAGACGCCGATCGACTGGTCGCAAGGCGTGCCCGCCGCGCCCAAGTTCATTGGCCGCCGCGTGTTCAAAAACTACGACCTGGCCGAAATCGCGCAATACATCGACTGGAGCCCGTTCTTCCAGACCTGGGATTTGGCCGGGCCATTCCCCGCCATCCTGGATGACGAAGTGGTGGGTGAGCAGGCGCGCAAGGTCTATGCCGATGGCCAGGCCATGCTGCAAAAAATCATCGACGGCCGCTGGGTCACGGCCAATGCGGTGCTGGGCTTGTACCCTGCCAACTGCGTGAATGACGACGACATCGCCCTCTACACCGACGAGACTCGCCAGCAAGTCGCCATGACCTGGCGCGGCCTGCGTCAGCAGACCGAAAAACACATGATCGATGGGGTCATGCGCCCAAGCCGGTGTCTCGCCGACTTCGTCGCGCCGCAAGGCACCGCGACAGACCATGTGGGCCTGTTCGCCGTCACCGCAGGCATTGGCGCTGACAAACGCGCCGCCGCTTTTGAAGCCGCGCACGACGATTACAGCGCCATCATGCTCAAGTCATTGGCCGACCGCCTGGCCGAAGCGTTGGCCGAGTGCCTGCACAAAAAAGTGCGCACCGACCTGTGGGGCTACGCCGCTTCCGAGGCGCTCAGCAACGAAGACTTGATCGCCGAAAAGTACCAAGGCATTCGCCCCGCACCCGGCTACCCCGCCTGCCCCGACCACAGCGCCAAACAAGCCATGTTCGACTTGCTGCAATGCCAAGACATCGGCATGGGCCTGACCGAAAGCCTGGCCATGACGCCTGCGGCCAGCGTGAGCGGTTTTTACATCGCCCACCCCGAGGCGCAGTATTTCAACGTCGGCAAAGTGGGTGATGACCAGGTGCACGACCTGGCTGATCGCAGTGGCATTCAAGCCAAAGACCTGCAGCGTTTGCTGGCACCGAATCTGTAAAGCCGCAGAACAAAGAGGCAGAAACCACCGCAGGCAGCTGCAAAATTTTGCGGCCTTTTCATTGGGTGTTGCCGTTCAAGGCCACGAAAGGTGCTTACAGTGAATGTGGGCTGCTCCTGCATCAACAGGAACACCCGGAAAGGTCCGGGCGACTTCAGGCGGTGGTGGATGCCCAGCGCAAAAACCCTGCTGCTCGGAGCTGACACGCCGGGCACTCGCCGCAGCCATAGCCCCAGCTGTGACGTTGCGTGCGCTCGCCCAAGTAGCAGGTGTGGGTGTGTTCAACGATCAAGTCGACCAGCGATGGGCCGCCGCCTTGGGGCTGAGCCTTTTGGCCCAGGTCGTGCGCCAGTTGCCAAGTTTGGGCTTTGTCGATCCACATGAGCGGGGTTTCGATCAACAGCTTGCGGTCCATGCCCAGCGACAAGGCCACCTGCATGGCCTTCATGGTGTCGTCGCGGCAGTCGGGGTAGCCCGAAAAATCGGTCTCGCACACGCCCGTGACGATGACCTGCAAGCCCCGGCGGTAAGCCAAAGCGGCGGCCAGCGTGAGGAACAGCAAATTACGCCCTGGCACAAAGGTGTTGGGCAGGCCTGAACTTTCCATCTCAATGGCTGTGTCACGGGTCAGGGATGTTTCGCTGATCTGGCCCAGGATGCTGGCGTCCAGCAGGTGGTCCTCGCCCATTTTGTGAGTCCAGGCCGGAAAGCGGTCTTTGATGGCCGCCAGCACGTTCAGGCGGGAGGTCAGCTCGACCTTGTGGCGCTGACCGTAGTCAAACGCCAGGGTTTCGACGCGCTCGTAACGTGACAAAGCATGGGCCAGGCAGGTGGTGGAGTCTTGGCCACCGGAAAACAGAACAAGGGCAGAGGTGTGCATGGGCTGGGATGTTAACGCTTGGTTCTCTGGGACCTGACAGGGTCGGGGTGTGTCGAGAGAGGTGCGCGATTGAGGCGTGTTTGAGGAGCCTTCGCCGTTCGCATTTGAGGCGCGTTAGTGGTGCGCATTTGGAAGGGGGCGGCGGCGGGCTCCTCATGCTGCGGGTACACAGAAATCGTCGCCCGCCGCCGCCCCCTTCCAAACGCTGGTGGTGGTCGTCGGTCTCGCAGTCAGTGACCGCATTCATTGCTGGCAATAAACCCTGGCCGTGTGACCGTTGGCAGTTGGGCCGCGCAGCCCATGGTCTTGCGTGGGTGGGTGAGGGCGGGTACAGGGTGACGATTTTGGCGTACCCCCGCCGCATGAGGAACCCTGTGCCCGCCCTCACCCACCCACACCACACCCGCCAAAGCCAAACGATACCCACCCACCCCACACCCGCCAAAGTCAAACGACAAACGCCAAAAACAACATCACCAATCAGTGACAATCATCGACTTGCACAAACAAAGCCCGACAAACCCCAGTGTCCCCCCACCTCCCCATCCTGCGCGAAGTTTTTGGCTACGACGCCTTTCGCGGCCCGCAGCAAGCCATCATTGACCATGTGGCCGCCGGGGGCGATGCGCTGGTGCTCATGCCCACGGGCGGGGGCAAGTCGCTGTGCTACCAAATCCCGGCCATTGCGCGCCAGCGCTCTGGCCAGGG
>JAIXOX010000061.1 GCA_027486555.1 Comamonadaceae bacterium | reverse complement strand
TGGCGCGCTTCGCGCAGCGAAGGCTCGGCCTCCAGCAGGTCCGAGATTTGGCAAAAACAGGTGTAACGAGCGTTCATTGCAGACTTTCAGCGTGACAGCGCAGGCACAGCGCCCGAGCCGAGATCCCAATACAAACCGGTCATGACCGTCAAGGCCTCGCGCAGCAACTCGGCAGGCAAATGCTCGTTGGGCGCGTGCTGCGAACAGCCCGGGTAAGAATGCGGCACCCAAATGGTTTTCAGGCCCAGCACGTCGGTGAAGATGTCGTTGGGCAAAGAGCCGCCCAAGTTGGGCAGCACCGCCGGTTTTTTGCCCGTGGTGTGGGCCAGCGAATCCACCGCCCAGCGCACCCAGTCATCGTCCGGGTCGATGCGGGTGGCCTTGAACAGCTCGTCGCGCGCCGCCTTGATCTGCACAAAGCCAAAACCGTGCCGGTCCAAGTGCCTGCGCAAAGCGGGCAGGATGTCGTTCGGGTCAATGCCCACCACAAAGCGCAACTGCCCGCAGGCCCAGGCCCTGGCTGGAATGGCGTTGACCGGCGTGTCGGGGTTGCCGGTTTTGAAGGCCAGCACCTCAAACGAAGACCAGCCAAACACGCGCTCAGCGGGACTCAAGCCCGGCTGGCCCCAGCCCGGCTCGATCTCGGGTCCATCGGCACCGCCATCCACTTCGCAATCGGCCAGCACACGGCGCACCGCGTCGGGCAAAGAAGCGGGCTTCCACTCGGGCACCAGAATTTCACCCGTGGCCGACACCAAACTGGCCAGCGCGTGCGCCATCTGAATGCCGGGGTTGGAGATCAGGCCGCCCCAGTTGCCCGAATGGTGCGCGCCCGCACGCGCTTCGATGGACAACTCAAAATTGATGCAGCCGCGTGAGCCCAGAAAAATCGTGGGCCGATCTGCCCTCAGCCGGGGGCCGTCGGATGCGATCAACAAATCGGCTTGCATCAAATCGCGGTTTTCGGCGCACACATCGCGCAAACCGGGCGAGCCGGTTTCCTCGCCCATCTCGATCAGGTATTTGGCATTGAAGCCCAAGCGCCCGCGCTCGGCCAGCACGCAGGCCATGGCCTGCAGGTTCACGCTGTGTTGGCCCTTGTTGTCGGCAATCCCCCGGCCATACCAGCGCCCGGCTTGCTCGGTCAGCGACCAGGGCGACAAACCACTTTTCCATTCTTTGTCCAAGCCCCTAATCACATCGCCATGGCCGTAACCCAGCGCGGTGGGCAAAGCGGGGTCTTCGATGCGTTCGGCCCACAAAAACGGCGCTTTGGCCTTGGGGTGCTGCAGCAGGCGGCAGTTAAAGCCCATGGCTTCAAAGGCGGGCTGCATCTCTTGTGTGAGGTAGGCCTGCAGCTGCTCGGCCCGTTCGGGGTTTTGGCTCTCGGTGGGGGCGGCCACGCGGCGCGCCAGGGTTTGCTGGAAATGGCCCTCGTCAAAATGGCGCTGGGCTCGGTCAATGGCGGCTTGTCGGCTCATGGGGTCTTTCCAAAGCCACGAAAAGTCATGGCAGGTGAAGTCAAACCACCAAGGTGCCAGCACAGCGCCTGCAAGTCAAGCACCCATGTGCTGGCCTGGCCCGCAGGTGACAGTCGGGTGTGACTTCAGCGCCTGCCAGTGCCCGATTGACCCGGCTTGGCAAAGTCGGCATCGACCCAAGCTTGGGCCGTTTGGCGGTTGAGTTTGAAACCGGCATCGACTTTGATTTCGGCCAGTTCATCGCCGCCTTCGTCTTGCGCGCTCAGCACCGCATAGGGGTTGTCCTCGTCAGGCACGATGCGCAGCAGCACCGTCACGCGGCTGTCTTTGCCGTTGACGATCACGCTCTGGTTGAGTTGCGCGTGCAACTGCTGCTCGCTGCGGCGGACAAACTCGCTGGCGGTTTTGACCAGCGTGATGAAAGCCGTGCCGTCCAACGGTTTGGGGTTCTTCTTATCGCGGCCCATGGTCCAAGGGCCGACCAGCGCGGGCTCGGACGCCCCCGCCTTGAACATGGCCACGGCCCAACCATCGTCATCGTCGTTCTTGATGACTTGGGCAGTCCATTGCTCGTTTTGCCAGCATCGGGCTTCCTGGATCAAAGGGGTGTCTTGTGTGTCGTCGGTCATGGGGGATGGAAAAAACCTTGGATGCGGATCATGCCTGAAGAAACACCCGCAGACCTTGCGGCAGCATCTGAAAAGAGACCAGTACTTTCCTCGCATGACCCCCGTGATTTTTTCGTCCTGATGCGGCCCATCGGGCGCGCCGCATACCCTTGATAATCGGGTCCATGACCACCGCCACCGCCTCCCCCACCGAGTTTGCCCCAGGCCTTGCCATCCAAGGCTTCAGCACTCCCCTGACCTTGTCCCAGTTCAAGCTCATCGCGTTTGACATGGACTCCACGCTCATCAGCATCGAGTGCATCGACGAGATTGCCGATGCGGTGGGCCGCAAGGCCGAGGTGGCTGCCATCACCGAAGCGGCCATGCGCGGCGAGATCACCGACTTCAAGGACAGCCTGCGCCGCCGCCTGGCCTTGCTCAAAGGCGTGACGCTGGCCGACATGGAATGTGTGTATACCGAGCGCCTGAAGATCAACCCCGGCGCGGCCGAGCTGATCGCTGCTTGCCAAAAGGTGGGCATGAAGGTGCTGCTGGTCTCTGGCGGCTTCACCTTTTTTGCCGACCGCGTCAAAGCGCGCCTGAACATCGACTTTGCACGCTCCAACCGGCTTGAGGTGGTCAATGGCGAGCTCACGGGCGGCTTGGCCATGCAAAGCTGGGGCGACATTTGCGACGGCGCAGAAAAACGCCGCACCTTGCTCGAAATGGCTTCATTGCTGGGCATCGAGCCGCACGAATGCATCGCCATGGGCGATGGTGCGAACGACTTGCCCATGATGGGGGCAGCCGGTTTGTCGGTGGCGTACCACGCCAAACCCAAGGTGCGCGATCAGGCCATGGTGGCCATCAACCAAGGCGGGCTCGACCGCTTGCTGGAAGTCGTCAAACCTTGAACACATCGTTGGGAACTCAGTCATCTTCGCGACTGAGTTCCCGGGTTAACCCTGGGGTTTTTACGATTTGTAAGTAGCCTGTTATCACCCGCCATCGGGCCTGCGCTGAAATACTGGACACGTCCTTTGCAAAGCCTGCAAAGACATCCAAATCAACGGAGACTTTCATGCGCGTCATACCCCTCACACAGAATGTCGAAGCCTCTGGCTGCGACGAAGAAAGCGGCGTTGTCCGCAAAGTCAACATGCCTTTGGCACGCCGCGATTTCCTCAAGGGATCGGGCTTGCTGTTTGGCACCCTGGCCTCCGGCACCATGCTCGCCGCCTTGGCCCCGTCCACCGCTTGGGCGCTGGAGCTGAAGAAACTCTCCACCGCCGAAGGCAAAACCTTGATGGCCATGGGCCGTGTGTTGTTCCCGCACAAAAAACTGCCCGATGCGGTGTACGCGCTCTTGTCCAAAGACCTGGACGCCAAAGCCGCTGGTGACGCAAGCGCGGCCAAGATGCTTCAAGACGGTGTGGCCTACCTGAACAAATCCACCGGTGGCAACTTCGCCAAAGCCAGCGCCAAACAGCAGTACGAGCTGGTGCTCAGCATGGAAGGCACCGCCTTTTTTGCCACCGTTCGCGGCCAGTGCGTCACTTCGCTCTACGACAACGACATGGCCTATGCGGTGTTCGGCTATCCCGGCTCGGCCTGGGAAAAAGGCGGCTACATCACACGCGGCTTTCAAGACCTGAAATGGCTGCCTGCTCCGTCCAAAGAAGCCAGCCCACCGCCCTTCATGGGCTGATCCCGGCTGCACACCGCAATTACCCCCCACCGAATACAGAGGTTTGACATGGCTAAATTTGATTTCAACGACGACTCCGTGGTCGTCATCATTGGTTCAGGCGCAGGCGGCGGCACATTGGCCAACGAACTGTGCCAAAAAGGCATCAAGGTGGTGTCGCTCGAAGCGGGCGCACGCCAATCGCAAGAATCGTTCATCAACGACGAATGGAAGTCGTTCAGCCAGCTGGCCTGGCTGGACGCCCGCACCACCTCGGGCTCTTGGCGTGTGGCCAAAGACTTTGCCGGTCTGCCCGCCTGGATCTGTAAAACCGTGGGTGGCACCACCACCCACTGGGCCGGTGCCTCGCTGCGCTTTCAAGAGCACGAATTCCGCACCAAAAGCGTTTATGGCAACGTGGCCGGAGCCAACTTGCTCGACTGGCCCGTGACGCTGGACGAGCTGGCGCCCTACTACGCCAAAGCCGAAAACAAAATGGGTGTGACCCGCACCAACGGCATTCCCGGCCTGCCCGGCAACAACAACTTCAAGGTCATGCACGCGGGCGCCACCAAGCTGGGCTACAAAGAAGTGCACACCGGCAACATGGCCATCAACAGCCAGCCCCGAGATGGCCGAGGCCGCTGCCTGCAACTGGGCTTTTGCTTTCAGGGTTGCAAGAGCGGTGCCAAATGGTCCACGCTTTACACCGAGATTCCGCGCGCCGAAGCCACCGGCAATTTTGAGCTGCGCCCCCAGTCGCACGTCACCCGCATTGAGCACAACGCCGCAGGCAAAGTAACCGGCGTGGTGTATTTCGACAAGAACGGCAAAGAGCAGCGCCAAAAAGCCCGCGTGGTCTGCGTGGCCGGTAACGCCATCGAAACGCCCCGCCTGCTCTTGATGTCCGAGTCCAGCAAATTCAAGGACGGTTTGGCCAACTCTTCGGGCCAAGTGGGCCGCAATTACATGCGCCACATGACCGGTTCGGTCTACGCCGCTTTCAAGAACCCGGTGCACATGTACCGTGGCACCACCATGGCCGGCATCGTGCGCGACGAAGCGGCGCACAACCCCAGCCGGGGCTTTGTGGGCGGTTACGAGCTCGAAACCCTGTCGCTGGGCATCCCTTTCATGGCCGCCTTCCTGAACCCCGGCGGCTGGGGCCCTGAATTTGCCTGGTGGATGGACCACTACACCAACCTCGCTGGTATGTGGCTGGTGGGTGAAGACATGCCCCGCGAGACCAACCGCGTCACGCTCAACAAGAATGTCAAGGACCAGTATGGCAACTACGCGCCCAACGTCCACTTTGACGACCATGACAACGACATCGCCATGCGCAACCACGCCTTCACCCAGGCCGAGCGCATTTATGGTGCGGCCGGGGCCATCAAGACCTTCCGCACGCCGCCCTACCCGTCCACCCACAACATGGGCACTTGTCGCATGAGCGCCAGAGCCGAAGACGGCGTGGTCAACAAATGGGGACAATCGCACGACATCAGCAACCTGTTTGTCAGCGACGGCAGCCAGTTCACCACCGGCGGCGCAGAAAACCCCACTTTGACCATCGTGACGCTGGCCATCCGCCAAGCCGATCAGATCGCCAAATTGATGACCGAAAAAGCGCTTTGAACTGAAAGCGCCACCCAGGATGACCCAGATTGTTGTAGCCGCAGGAGCGCACCATGTGTGAATATTTTGTCAAAGCTGACCCCATCCAGTACGAGCAACGCTCACGCACGGTGCGCATCAAAAACGTGCTGACCAGCATCCGGCTGGAAAACATGGTCTGGGACATCCTGGCCGAAATGGCCGAAGAAGAAGGCTGCACCACCAACGCCCTGATCTCCAAATTTCACGAAGAGATCTTGGAGCACCGGGGCGAGGTGCCCAACTTTGCATCGTTTTTGCGGGTGACCAGCATGCGTTACCTGCACAGGTCGATGATGAACCTGGAAAAGCAGCTCAACCCACCAAACCCGGTGGCTCTGCCCATCGCAGCACGCTCTGGGGAGACCATCGCCCCCCCAAAGATGCTCGCGGCAGTGGGCAGGTAATTCATCTCATCACTGCACTGACCTGGCGATCCGAGCGTTCGCCAGACGACTCGCCACGCGTGCAGTTTGGCGAGCCTGTCAGCCATCCCCTCCCTCATTCCATCCCTTATTCAATTCATCCTTTTGCCATGACCTTTCGCACAGAAAACCTGCCCGGTGTGAGCCCCACCACCCCCGAACAGACACGCGGCTTTGTGTTCAACCACTCGATGCTGCGCATCAAGGACCCGCAGGTCAGCCTCGACTTTTACACCCGCATCATGGGCATGCTGGTGCTGCGCAAGCTGGATTTTCCCGAGATGAAGTTCTCGCTGTATTTTCTGCACCGCCCCAGCGGCGACTCCGCCCCCAGCGACGAGGGTGAGCGCACCGCCTGGACCTTCAGCCAGCGCGGCATTCTGGAGTTGACCCACAACTGGGGCACCGAAGAAGACCCGGACTTCAAGTACCACGACGGCAACGCCCAGCCCCAAGGCTTTGGCCACATTTGCTTTTCCGTGCCCGACCTGGCCGCCGCCGTGGCCTGGTTTGACGAGAACCAGGTGACGTATGTGAAACGTCCCGACCAAGGCAAGATGAAAGACGTCGCCTTCATCAAGGACCCCGACGGTTACTGGATCGAAATCGTCCAGCCTGATCTGCTCATGAAGCTGGGGCGCTGAATGAAAACCGCACTGCTTTTGAGCGCTGGCTTGCTGCTGGGCAGCCACAGCTGGGCCAATGAAGCGCTCGCCAAGAAAAACGGCTGCACGGGCTGCCACGCCATGGCCAGCGCCCTGGTCGGACCGGCATTCAAGGATATTGCTGCCAAATATGCAGACCAAGCCGACGCCAAAGACCAGCTGATCCAGAGCATTCGCCAAGGCAGCAAGGGCAAGTGGGGTCAGATGGCCATGCCGCCCCAAGCCCAACTGTCCGCAAGCGATGCCCAAAAGCTGGCCCTCTGGGTGCTCAAAATCAAATGATCGGCAGACCTCAGCTATGAAATACCTGCACACCATGGTCCGGGTCGCTGACTTGGACGCATCGCTGCGCTTTTACCGGGATGCGCTGGGGCTGCATTTGCTGCGTCAGTTCGATGTGCCCAGTGGCCGCTTCACGCTGGCCTTTCTGGCCGCCCCTGGCGACAGCCAAGCGCAAATCGAGTTGACGCACAACTGGGACGAGAACGCCTACACACAAGGCCGCAACTTCGGCCACCTGGCCTATGCCGTGGACGACATTTATGCCACCTGCCAACGGTTGAAAGACCACGGTGTGCAGATCGTGCGCCCTCCCCGCGATGGCCACATGGCCTTTGTGCGCTCACCCGACCACATTTCCATTGAGCTGCTGCAACGCGGCGCCCCCTTGCCACCGGCTGAGCCCTGGGTGTCCAAGCCCAACATCGGCCAGTGGTAAATGCCCTTACCCTGACTCACCCGAAACGGCCATGAATTGCACCGCATCCCCCACACTTGACACCGCCAGCCACGACCACCCGGCCCAGCAGGACTGGCCACCGCATTGGGCTGTGGCCCACATGCCGGGTTCTTTGCCCATGGGCGGCGTGGTGCCCATGACGCCGGTTCACGCCTTCAGCACCAGCCCCCGTGCACTGCAACTGAAGACGCAAAACCATCTGAAACCTGTGCGCACAGACATTGAGCTAGGGGGTTTACTGGCATTTGAAATTTCGGACTTGCTGACAGCCGAAGAGTCGGACGCCATTGTCACGGCCAGCGAACTGCTGGGCTACCGCGATGAAGCACCAGGCATCCACACGCCGCCGGGCATGCGCATGAACAAATCGGTGCATTGGGTGGCCGATGACCGCTTGCTCGACCCGCTGATAGGCCGCATGCTGCACCTGCTGCCACCCCACATCGACGGCCAGCCGCTTTACGGCCTGCTCAGTCAGCGCCTGAACATGTACCGTTACGACGCCAACGACGTCTTCAACCGCCATGTGGATGGCGAGTGGCCCGGCTACAGCCTGAGCGATGACCGCCGCGACATGCTGCAGTGGGGCGATAGCGTGCGCTCGGGCCTGACCATGATCCTTTACCTCAATGGCCCGGAAGACGGCGTCAGCGGTGGTTGCACCCGCTTGTTCAGGCGAGATGGAACGTGGGTGGATGTGTCACCACGCAAAGGCTCCGCTTTGTTCTTTCGTCACGGCTTTGGACCCCACTCGGTGGCGCATGAAGGCCGTCAAGTCGGCGCCGGGGTGTCCAAATACGTGGCCCGCATCAACATCATGTTCGGACGGGAATGATCAGCCCTGCCGTGAAGCGCCGCGCAAGGGTTTGAGCAAATCGCTCAAACCGTTGTGGTCAATTTCCTGCATCAGGCGCAACAACTGGCCGACCTCGCCTTTGGGAAAGCCTTCACGCGCAAACCAGTTGAGGTAGTTGCCGGGCAAGTCGGCGATCAGCGTGCCCTTGTGTTTGCCAAAGGGCATGGGCATGGTGACCAGTTTCATCAGGTCTTCGGCTTGCATGGCGCTGCCCTCACAACTCGCCCCACAACCAGTGGCGCACCCGGGCATTAAAGGCCTCGGGCCGTGAAATCATCACCCAATGCCCACAGGGCAAGCCCTGCACAGCGCTCCCGGGTGTGGCGACGATTTTTTCCAACCATTTGGCCGAATGGAACATGAAGGGCTTGCGCTCACCATAGACAAACAGCAGCGGCATCGGCAAGTGGATTTGCGCCGCCTGCTTGAAGCCACCCGCTGTGCCGAACCACTGCATGGCGTAGGGGTAGTTCATCTTGTGGGTGATGCGCTCTGGCTCAGTCGGGCAGCGCAGCCAGCGAGCCATGGCGCGGGTCATGCGGGTGCCTATTTTTTCACTGAAATGGCCCCCCAGCTTCCAGGCCAGCGCCAGCCAAACCTGGTAACCCATCACCGACAGTTTTTCCTTGGTGCCCCAGCTGCGCAACAAGGCGCCCGAGTTGTGGTCCCCCACGTCCACCGCCACCACGCGGGCCACACGATCAGGATGGCGCATGGCGAACTCATAACCAAAGATGCAACCCCAGTCGTGCAGCATCAGGGTCACGGCTTTGCCAGGGCTGATCCGGTCCACGATCTGGCGCAGCAGCTGGCACATGTCATCCAAGCTGGTGGCAGAGGGGCCGGTTTCAAAACCGGGCAGCGTGAGGCGGGCGCAGGTGGCACGGTCTTGCAAAGCGGCCACGGTGCCGTTCCACAAAGCACGCGTGTCGGGCCAGCCATGCAGCATCAGGATGACTTCGTCGCCCTGCCCTTGCAGCCAGACCTCGGTGCCGTTGACGGTGATGCAAATGTCTGTGGTGTTGGAGCGCATGGCAGAAGTCCTGAAAAATGATCGGCGCTGGTTATTGTTGGATTTCCGCACTGGGGGCGATGGTTATCAGTCTGCATGGGTCTATCGCGGCGGGGGCGCCGCTCCTACATGAAGTTGGGCGCTGGATGTTGTTGTGGGAGCCCCGCCCTCGGGGCGATGGCTTTAGGTCTGCGACCGGTCTATCGCGGCGAGGTCGCCGCTCCTACAAAAGGAAAGCCCCCCAAATCGCGGCGGGGGCACCGCTCCTACAAGAAAACACACCCCAAACTCAGTCCAGCGCCTTGGCCAGGCGCGAGACACCTTCGAGGATTTTGTCTTCGCCCACGGTGGCAAAGCTCAAGCGGAAGGTGGCGTGGTCGGGGTTGGCGCAGAAGAACGGTGTACCCGGCACAAAGGCCACGCCTTGCTCGATGGCGCGTTTGGCAAACACATTGCCGTCTGCCACTTTGCCACCTGCACCCGTGAGGCGTGCCCACACGAACAAGCCGCCTTGGGGTTGCACAAACTCAACCGCATCGCCCAGCTCACGGCGCAGCGCGTCGCCCATGGTTTGGGCGCGCTGGGCATAAACAGCGCGCACCTTGTCCAGCGTGGCGGGCATACGACCGGCATTGAGATATTGGGCAGCAGTAGCCTGGGCAAAGGTGCTGGTGTGGGCGTCGCTGAACTGTTTGCACATGGTGGCGCGGGACAGCAACTCGGCCGGCGCGACCATCCAGCCCACGCGCAGACCGGGCGACAACACTTTGGACAGCGAGCCGCAATGCACCAACAACTCGCGGCTGCCGGGCACGGATGCACTCATGGCCAGGAGGCTGGGAGGCGGCGCTTCACCAAAATACAAGTCGCCATAAGGGTCGTCTTCGACGATCAGGGTCTGGTGCTTGACGGCCATCTCCAGCACCTGCTGGCGGCGTTCGGCGCTGAGCAAGGCACCGCTGGGGTTGCCAAAGGTGGGGATCAAATACACGAATTTGGGTTTGTGCTCAGCGATCAGCTTTTCCAGCTCGTCCGTCTTGACGCCGTGGCCGTCCACCGGGGCACTGATGAGCTCTGCGCCATACAAACGGAAGCATTGGATGGTGGCCAAAAAGGTCGGGCCCTCCACAATCACCTTGTCGCCGGGACTGATCATGGTTTTGCCGATCAAATCCAGACCTTGCTGGCTGCCGGTGGTCACGATCAGCTGGTCCGCCGTCACATCCCGGGCACCCTTGTGCTGCATGAAATGGGCCAGTTGCTCACGCAGCGGGCCAAAGCCCTCGGTCGCGCCGTATTGCAGCGCGGCACCAGGGTCTTGTGACAAGGCGGCGTTGCTGGCTTCCTGTATGCCCTGCACGTCGAACATGGCGCTGTCGGGAAAACCGCCCGCAAAACTGATGATGCCGGGCTTGCCCAGGAGCTTGAACAGCTCGCGGATGGCAGAGGTTTCGACATGGTTCAGGCGTTCGGCAAATTGCAAAGGCATGGTGTATCTTCCGGTTTGACTTGGCCCTCATTTTGCCAACATCCAGAACGCCCATG
>JAIXOX010000060.1 GCA_027486555.1 Comamonadaceae bacterium | reverse complement strand
TGCCCCGCGTCCAGCGACTCGCGCACTTCGCGCATCAGGTTCAGGTAGTAGTGCAGGTTGTGGATGGTGGTCAGCATGGGGCCGAGCATTTCGCCGCAGCGGTCCAGGTGGTGCATGTACGCACGGCTAAAACCCTCGCGGCCACCTTGGTCCCACGACACACCTGAAGTGCCTGCACAAGCGTGGCAGGTGCAGCTGGTGTCCAGCGGCTGTGGGTCGTTTTTGTGGCGGGCGTTGCGCAGTTTCAGGTCGCCAAAGCGGGTGAACACCGTGCCATTGCGGGCATTGCGGGTGGGCATCACGCAGTCGAACATGTCCACGCCATCGGCCACGCCCTGCACCAAATCTTCGGGCGTGCCCACGCCCATCAGGTAGCGCGGCTTGTTCGCGGGCAGGCGGTGCGGTGTGTGCGCCATGATTTGCAGCATCAGGTCTTTGGGCTCGCCCACGCTCACGCCACCCACGGCATAACCCGGGAAGTCCATCTCCACCAGCGCATCCAGCGATTCCTGGCGCAGGTTTTCAAACATGCCGCCTTGCACGATGCCAAACAGGGCGTTGGGGTTTTCCAGGCGGGCGAACTCGTCCTTGGAGCGCACTGCCCAGCGGCGGCTCATCTCCATGGATTTACGCGCTTCGGCCTCGGTCGTCAGGTGCCCCTTGGTCTCGTAAGGTGTGCACTCGTCGAGCTGCATCACGATGTCCGAGTTCAGGATGGTCTGAATCTGCATGCTCACCTCGGGCGACATGAACAGCTTGTCGCCGTTCACGGGGCTGGCAAAAGTCACGCCCTCTTCGGTGATCTTGCGCATGTCGCCCAGCGACCAGACCTGAAAACCGCCCGAGTCGGTCAGGATCGGTTTGTCCCATTTTTCAAATTGGTGCAGGCCGCCAAAGCCTTTCATGATGTCCAGCCCAGGGCGCATCCACAGGTGGAAGGTGTTGCCCAAAATGATCTGCGCGTCCATCTCGTGCAGGCTGCGCGGCATCACGCCTTTGACGGTGCCATACGTTCCGACCGGCATGAAGATCGGTGTTTGCACCACGCCATGGTTCAGGGTCAGCGTGCCGCGTCGGGCGTGGCTGGAAGGGTCGGTTGTGAGCAGGTCGAATTGGAGCATGGGGGGGATTGTAGAAGCCGAGCCCTCGGGGTCATGTCCTGACGGCAGATTCGAAGAAGGTCGGGTTTTCCTTCAATTGACGCTTTGAACCCCGCTGTATGTAATGAGCATCATGCCCGGCAAGGTGCGGGGCATTCCTCACCACATTCAGGAGACATTCATGAGCGACACCTACGTTTTGGTGCACGGCGCCTGGCACACCGGCGCCTTGTTGGAACCCACAGCCGAACACATCCGCAGCCAAGGACACACCGTGCATTGCCCCACTTTGACGGGCAACCGACCCGGCGACGACCGCAGCCAGATTGGTCTGGAAGACGCGGCGCAATCGGTGTGCGATTACTTGCGCGAACACGATTTGAAAAACGTGCGGCTGGTGGGCCACAGCTACGGCGGCATGATCATCTCGCGTGTGGCCGATGTGATGCCCGAGCGCATCGCACGCTTGGTGTACGTGAACGCCTTTGTGCCCAACCCGGGCGAGTGCCTGAACGACATGGTGCCGCCGCATTACAAAGCGTTGTTTGACGCGGTGGCTGGGGCGAGCAACAACGCGGTGATGCTGCCTTTTCCCATTTGGCGTGAAGCCTTCATCAACGATGCGGACCTGGCGCTGGCGCAATCGGCCTTTGACCAGCTCAACTTGCAGCCTTACAAGACCTTCACCGACCCGATTTCACTCAAAGCGCCTTTGGCCGCGCTGGAGATGGGCAAGTCCTATGTGAACTGCCAGCAAGACGCGGCCATGCCGCACAGCATGCCCTGGCACCCTCGCTTGTCAGAACGCCTGGGCTTGTTCCGTTTGGTGGAGTGTCAGGGCAGCCATGAAATCTGGTTCACCGATCCGGCCACGATTGCCGATGCGGTCATCCGGGCGGGACGTGACTGAGCAGCATCGCATCGCCATAGCTGAAGAAGCGGTACTGGTTCGCAATCGCGTGCCGGTACAGGCCCATGATGTGCTCGTAGCCCGCAAAGGCGCTGACCAACATCATCAGCGTGCTTTTGGGCAGGTGGAAGTTGGTGATGAGCCGATCGACCACCTGAAACTCAAAACCCGGCGTGATGAAGATTTGTGTGTCGCCGCTGACCTGACCGAATTTGGCCCACGATTCGAGTGTGCGCACAGTTGTTGTGCCCACGGCCACCACCTTGCCGCCCCGTGCTTGACACTCGGCAATGGCTTGCTGCGTGGCCTCGGGCACTTCGTACCATTCGCGGTGCATGGTGTGCTCGGCAATGTTCTCGGTTTTGACGGGCTGAAAGGTGCCGGCACCGACATGCAGCGTGACGCTGGCGCGTTGCACGCCCCTGGCGTCCAGCGCAGCCAGCAAGGCTTGGTCAAAGTGCAGCGCCGCCGTGGGGGCCGCCACCGCACCGGGCACCCGGGCAAACACGGTCTGGTAGCGCTGGGCGTCTTCTTCGGTGTCGGTGTGCTCAATGTAGGGTGGCAGCGGCACATGGCCGTGTTTTTCCATCAGCGCATGGGGCTCGTCGCTCAGCTGCAGGTGAAACAACTGGCCATGCTCATCGGGCCACCGGCCCAGCAACACGGCATCAAAGCCGCCGTTTCGTGAACCACCTGCCATGAACATCTTGCCGCCCACCAGCGGCTTCTTGCTGACCTTCATGTGTGCCACCACTTGGTGGCCGTTAAGCACGCGTTCAATCAACAGTTCAAGCTTGCCTCCGGAGGCTTTCTCACCAAAAACCCGAGCCTTCACCACTTGGGTATCGTTGAAAACCAACAAATCCCCGGGATTGAGCAAACCGGGCAAGGCCTTAAAAATGCGGTCCCTGGGTTCTGCGGATGTGCCGTCCAGCAAGCGTGAGTGGCTGCGTTCTGAAGCTGGATGTTGTGCTATCAGTTCTGGCGGCAATTCAAAATCGAAATCGCTCAAAGTGAATGGGCGGTGGTATGGGTTCTGTAGGAAAGGGGACAAAGAGCTCATGCTTCAGGGCTGGACAAGCCCGTTCGAAGTGGAAAGGCTGCAAATTTTAGGGCAATCAAGCACAGTGCCGAAGTGCACACACTGTCACTTGATCGCGTTTCTTGGGCTTTTGCGCTCAAACTTTAAATTCACTTGAAGGCCGAAAAACAGTAAGCGTCCGGCCGTCCCATCTTGCTTTTCGATTCCCGCCTGTCAGAACAGATACGTGTCCACTTAAAAATCGTGGACACGTAGACACTAAACGGGTGTCCAGCGATGCGGCAGCAG
>JAIXOX010000003.1 GCA_027486555.1 Comamonadaceae bacterium | reverse complement strand
TTCGATATTCACGAAGGCACCTATCAACTGAACCTGGGATTCAGGATTGGCGTTGGTGGTTTCGCTATGGATGGCGACCCCGAAGGCAATCCTTTGCCCGGCGCGATGGTGGGCGTTGAAAGCGTGTCTTTGTCAAGGATTTCCGAAGGGATGAGTGCGCCTAACGCAGTTGACGCGGCGTTGGTTAATCCGCCTTCGAAACCGAAAGCAAAAGCACGCGTCAAAAAAGTCGACTGACTGTCAACACAGCGTCAGCGACATGGCCGTCATGGCTCATGGCTAAGACGGCGCAATCAATTGTCTGCACCGGATGCTTTAGCCCAAAGGCAATCCCAGGATGGACAACCTTGCGGCCATTTTCAGGGCTGTGTGCGAGAGGCTTCAGGTCAATCTGTCTGCGCATTCGGTTGCGGCTTAGCGCCTGAACAACCCACCGCACCCCAGGCAAAGCCCTGGTACACAAAGCCCCGCCCCATTCGTAAGCTGAGCGCCTTAGCAACAAGGAGGCGATATGCCCAACCACGCACAACCGACCAATGCACCCGTTTACGGCATTCGGCCCCAAAAACCCGGCATGTATTTGGGCTTGTTCCATGGCCGCGATTCGCCTCATGAAGCCATGAACGACTGGGGTTTTGATGGCCCCGCCCTTGGCCCGCTCAAACACGTTCACACCACCTACGCTTGCAGCATGAATGTCGAGTTCACCAGCCTGAGCGACGCCCACATGCTCACTGGCAGCAACGACACGTTTTTGGAACTGCAACTCGACGGCGACCTTTTGTGCTTTGACGGCAAGCTGTACGGCGATTGGACGGTCTATATGGTGACGACCGAAGAATGCTTCAGGCCACCCGACACCTTCCGGCAAAACACCCGCCCCAACGACTTGCGCAGACAAGCCAAACCGGTCCCTTGGCCCGACGACCGCTAACATCTGCGTTCAGGGAGAACACAAGATGGCACGATCCACCGACTGGACACGCAGCGAAACACTGGCGGCGTTTCACATTTACCTGCAGCTGCCATTTGGTCAGCTGCACCGCAACCAACCGCGCATCGTGCAGTTGTCGCAGTGGATTGGGCGCACCGCCAGCGCAGTGGCCATGAAGCTGGTCAACTTGGCCAGCCTTGACCCACAAATTGTGGCCAGCGGTCGGCGTGGCATGGGCAATGCGTCCAAGCTGGACAAACAAATTTGGGATGAATTTTTGGCGGCCAACGACCCCTTGGTCACCGAAGCGGCCACGGCATTCGGCCACTACGCCGAACAAAACGGCTTGCCCCCATTTGTGGACGTGCTGGACGAGGTGCCCGAGATTGCCGAAGGCAAAACCACCATGGCGCTTGTGCAGGTGCGGGTGAACCAAGCGCGCTTTCGCCGCACCATATTGGCCAGCTACAACGCCACCTGTTGCATGAGCGGATTGCGCGTGCCCAAACTGCTGGTGGCCAGCCACATCGTGCCGTGGAGCATGGACACCCAAAACCGCCTGAACCCCAGCAACGGCCTGTGCCTGTCGGCCCTGCACGACCGCGCCTACGACCAAGGCCTGATCACGGTGCTGCCAGACTTCACCATCCGCGTGGGCGAAGCGCTGCGCCACGCCGAGTTGGACCCGTTTGCACAAACCAGCCTGGCGCAATGCCAAGGGCAAGCGATTCGCCTGCCGGAACGCTTTCGGCCTGCGGCAGCGTTTTTGGAGGCGCATGCAAGGCGGTTTGGGTTTTTGTGAAAGGCTGGGGTTGCGAATTGAATGGCAGTTGTGCAGAGGTTGCGGTCATTAGATTTATCTGTTCCAGACGTAAGATTTGTCTGTCTTTGAAATTTGGAGTTAAAAAATGGCTCAATGCACAGCACCCGTTCGTGGACACAATTCGGCTGCAGCTGCGGCTGCCTGTCCTGCATGTCGATACCGTTACGGTCATGGCTATGGCTATAGCGGTGGATACAGCAGCCCCTCCTACCCTTCGTATTCCTCATCCTCGTTGAGTTGGAGCAGTGGCGGTCGATCAAGCAGCAGTTCCCGCCCACGTTGGTCTCGCACAGGCTCCACTGTCTTGTACACCCAGGCGCAAGTGCAATCCCTCACGCCAGTCCGCGAGGCCGTAGAAAGAGTGGCTGCTCAACAGCCCGATCTGCGCGATTGTTTCCTGTGTCACGCATGGCCAGACCGGCAGGGTGCAGCCAAGGATCTTGACGACGCGCTCAAGGCTGTAGGCGTCAAAACATGGTTCAGTGAATTGGACCTTGGTCTCGGTGTGCCGATGATGCGGACCATTGACCGGGGGTTGGCGAATTCGCGCATTGGTCTTGTTTTGGTTACGCCGAACTTCATCAAGGGGCTTCCAAATCAGGGCGTAGCCGAGAAAGAGCTTTCCGCCCTACTTGCTGGCAATCGTCTGGTACCCATCGTTCATGAGACAACCTACGATGAATTGCGTAACGTGAGTCCTTTGCTTGCCTCCCGAACTGGTCTAGATACTAAGGAAGACACTATGGCCAAAGTAGCGGAAAAGATCGCTGAATTGGTCAAGATCTCGACTTAGCTCAGCTTGCGTCAGGCTCGACGGTTTCGAGTCGAAAGTCAGCAACCAGTCTTTGTCAGACCAAAAAATGAAAGCGTCTGAGATATTGATGGTTGACGCAGATGCAGCGGGCGCTGCCTTTTGCACACGATGGTCCGGCTGGCTACGTCGGCCAAGAACGGTTCGTGACAGGTACTTAAACCGGATGCTCAACGCTCCCGGTAAGGGCATGCTGGAGACAGAACGGGGGATGACTGTCCCGCTTAATGGATGGGCTGGGCGTGCGCTAATTTTTATGCTTTCTTGCACTACAAAGCGTCGTTGAGAGCCCACGGTTCAGTCTTCTTTCCGTGCCTGCCTTTGTGTAGCAAGCAATGGTCTTTTCTGAATTTACGGAACCAGCACAAAGTTCAACGGCGATGCCGCGAATAATGCCTTCATCGACTTTTGATACAAGGCCGTAGCACTTTGCGGGCTCAGGCGTCCAAGCACCTGAGCAAAGCTCGGTTGCCGACCCGATATTGATCTTGGGGTCTAGCTCGGCAACGTCGTTCAAACAATCGGTTGGATCATAGGCGAAGGCGACCGTGCTATGCCCTATAGCAAGGACAAGAGAAATAATGCTCATAGCTTTGGTTGTATGCATTCCTGTTCCCCAATTTGGATGCCCAACGTAATTTGTAACAAGTGGAATTAATGTTGCAATATTACTAAATTCAGCCATACAACCCGCCACCCTTGCTTCGTTGACCGCCACACGGTTGCTGAATTAGGTCTGTTAGCAAGTTAATTCAGCCCACTTTAGATTTGCACATGGAGTTGGGACACGCCATAGCACAGTGCTTAGAAAGGCGACGGCTTTGTGGCTGTGCAATGAGCGACTGCACTGGGTCGGCCACTACCGCTCACATGCTCACTGTGACGGCCCGCTACCAGCCTTATGCAGTCATCCATACACTTCAAATAAAAAAATTGATGCGATGGCGAATTTATCAATTTCTTCATAAAAGGCCCTGGATTGAAAATTGGGGACAATTCAAAGCATTAAGAATGACCTGCCATCTCGCCAACCAATGACCAACCAACCCGATCCATCGTCCACAGTTGGCTATTACAACGACCGCGCCGAGCAGTTTTTCAGCTCCACTTTGCGGGTGGACATGAGTCCGATTTACGAACGCTTTCTCAACGGGCTCGCCCCCGGCGCAAGCATCTTGGACGCAGGCTGTGGCTCGGGGCGTGATGCACGCGCATTTGCCGATCTGGGTTTCAACGTCAGCGCATTTGATGCCTCGCAAGAACTGGCCAAGCGGGCCAGTGAGCACTGTGGTTTTGCGGTGGATGTTCGGCGTTTTGAGGATGTGGACGAGGTGGCCCAATACGATGCGATCTGGTGCTGCGCCAGTCTTTTGCATGTGCCCCTTTCGGACATGCACGGGGTCTTGTCCAAGCTGTGGGCTGCACTCAAAGCGGGTGGCCGCATGTACGTGAGTTACAAGCTGGGCAGCGGTGAGCGCTCGCACGATGGGCGTCGGTTCACCGATGCGGACGAGCCCACTGTGCGTGCGTGGCTGGGGGCCATGCCCGAGTTTCAGCGCATCGAGTTGTGGCAGACCCAAGACCAGCGGCCTGACCGCACTGAAAGCTGGACCAACGCCTTGGCCTTTCGTGCAACGGGGCCAGACCAGCGGCTGGTGACGGGCGGCGACGATCATTTTTTGCCGCACCTGTCGGCTGCTTTTGCGCGATCTAACCAAGCCGATTTGGCGGTGTCCTTTATCAAGACCTCGGGGCTGCGTTTGCTGTGGCCCGATTTGCAGGCCATGGCCGAAGCGGGTGGCATGCATCGCGTGCGGGTGTTGACCAGCGACTATCTGGACATCACCGACCCGGAGGCTTTGCGCTTGCTGCTGTTGCTGCAAGAAAGCGGTGCCGAGGTGCGCGTTTTCGCGACACAAAACCAAGACAGTTTTCACCTCAAGGCTTATGTATTCGCCCGTGTGGAGGATGGCCAGTTGGTGGCGGGCACGGCCTTCATCGGGTCCAGCAACATCAGCCGCACAGCGCTGCGCGATGGGCTGGAGTGGAACTACCGCGTGGTGTTCCCCCAAGATGCCGGTTATATGGAGGCACGCCAGCGGTTTGAAGAACTCTTTGCCAACCCCAAAAGCATCGCCTTGACCGACAGTTGGATCGAGGCCTATGAGCAGCGGCGCTTGCCCCCTTCACGCTCGGTGGCCCCGGGCAGCCACGAGCAAGAAGCGCCGCCAGAACCCAACGCGATTCAACAAGACGCGCTGCGCGCTTTGGCTGAAACCCGAAACAACGGTTATCGGCGCGGCTTGGTGGTATTGGCAACAGGCTTGGGCAAGACTTGGCTGGCGGCGTTTGATGCGGTGCGCATGGGGGCAAGGCGGATTTTGTTTGTGGCGCACCGCGAAGAAATCTTGAACCAAGCGGCGTCCACGTTCATTCGCATCTTGCCGGGCAAGCGCGTGGGTTATTTCACGGGCCGCAGCCGCGATGGCGATGTGGATGTGCTGTGCGCGTCGGTGCAGACGCTGGGCAAAGCGTCGCACCTGGAGCGCTTTGCACCGCAGCACTTCGATTACATCGTGGTCGATGAGTTTCACCACGCAGCGGCAGCGACCTACCGCCGTTTGTTAGCGCACTTTGCGCCGTCGTTCATGTTGGGCTTGACGGCCACGCCAGACCGCACAGACCAGTCAGACATCTTGTCGCTGTGTGACGACAACTTGGTTTTTGGCTGCCCCTTGTTTGAGGGCATCTCCAGCGGCTTGCTGGCACCGTTTCATTACTACGGCATACACGACGAGTCGGTGGATTACAAAGAAGTGCCTTGGCGAAACGGTCGATTTGACCCGGAAGAGCTGAGCAACAAGCTGGCCACTTTGGCGCGTGCGCGCCATGCGCTGACGCAATGGCGAGCCAAAGCCCAAAAGCGCACGCTGGCCTTTTGCGTGTCCACCCGACACGCCGATTACATGGCCGACCATTTCACCCGCTCTGGTGTTTCGGCAGCGGCGGTGTACGCGGGCTCGGAGCTTGGGCGTGCACAGGCGCTTGAGAAACTGGAAGTCGGCAGTTTGCAAGTGGTGTTTTCGGTGGACTTGTTCAACGAGGGTGTTGACCTGCCCAGCATTGACACGGTGCTGATGCTCAGGCCTACCGAGTCAAAGATTTTGTTTTTGCAGCAGCTGGGCCGGGGCCTGCGTCGGCACGATGGCAAACAGCAGTTGGTGGTGCTGGACTTCATTGGCAATCACCAGGCATTTTTGGGCAAACCCCAAGCGCTGTTTGGTGTGGGGGCCACGTACAAAGCCTTGGCGGCGTTTGGGCGCAAGGCAGAAAAGAACGCACTGGAGCTGCCAAACGGTTGTTACGTCAATTACGACTTATCGATCATCGAGTTTCTGAAATCACTTGATGGAGCCGGAACGCAAAAAGATTACGAGGCGCTTCGGGCCGTGCTGGGCCGCAGGCCCACCCTCACCGAGTTTTACCACTCGGGCAGCAGCATGCAGGACATGCGTCAGCGTGAAGGCCATTGGTTTGCGCTGGTCCAAAGCATGTGTGATTTGTCTAAGGACGAAACCGACGTTGCCGAGCGATTCCAAATCGTTTTGCAGTACGTGGAAACCATGGAGATGAAAAAAAGCTTCATGGCCGTCACGCTCGAGGCGTGGCTGGAACTGGGTGGCCTACGCCAGCCTATTCCGCTGGTCGCATTGGCCGCACACTCGCGTGGGGTGCTAGACCGTCGTCGCCCTTTACTGTCTGACCTCGATGCAAAGATGCTGATCACCCCGGGCACCGACTCCGCGTGGCAACGCTATTGGCTGAACAACCCCATCACAGCTTTGACTGGGGGCAATCTCAAAAACCCTTCATCGGTTCCGTTCAAAGTAATCGATGGCAGCTTTGGGCTTAAGCAGACTCTTTTGGAATCAGACGGTGCACCGCTGACGGCCATGCTTCAAGAACTGGTCGATTACAAACTGACCGCTTACGAGGTGCGCAGGGTGACTGTGGAGCCGGTCAACAACGTGATTCCCTTTCCCACCAAGCCGCGTGAGGTCGTGGAGCTGCCGTATTTTCCGAACCTCAAAATTGCTTGCGGTCATTTCAAAACCGGCCGCGCTGACGCCGAAGAGCACCGGGCCTTGCCCTTGGCCTATGGCACGCTGGACCCGAGTCGCCACTTCATTGCGCGTGCCTCTGGTAACTCGATGAACGGTGGCAAAAACCCGGTGCTCGATGGCGACTATTTGCTGCTGGAATTGATCACGCCAAGCCGTGCGGGTTCGATCACGGGGAGCGTGGTGGCCATCGAGCGGCAAGACGACAGCGGCGACAACCAATATCTGCTGCGCGTGGTCACCAAAAACCGTGACGGCCAATACATCTTGAAGGCCAACAACCCGGACTACGATGACTTGCCCGCCACCGACGACATGCGCACGCTGGCCCGTTTGCGCCACATCATCGACCCGCTCGATCTGGCCATCGGTGAACCCTTCATGCGCGAAGACATTCCGCCGCTGTTTGGCGAGGCCTACAACCCCGGCAATTGGAACGTCGGCCATGTGGTGCTGGCCCCCAAAAAGGCGCACATCCTGCTGGTCACGATCAACAAGCAAGGCCGGGCTGACGAGCACAAGTACATGGACCACTGGATCGATGACAGCCACTTTCACTGGCAAAGCCAAAACGCAACCGACCCCAGCAGCAAGCGCGGCCAAGAAATCATCCGCCACGCCGCTTTGGGCATCGACATCCATTTGTTTGTGCGCGAAAACAAACTGGCCGCAGGCAAAGCGGCCCCCTTCACCTACCACGGCCGCGTGCTCTACCAATCACACCAGGGCAGCCAGCCTATGAGTGTGGTGTTTGGGTTGCGCATTTAAATGGGTGTTAATGGGTGTAATATTGGTTTCATGTTGCGTTCAGACACCCTCCAAATCACACCCGAAATCCTGAGCCTGATTGCACGAATCGACGAATTCAAGGGCGCATGGCGGGCTTTGGGAACGCTTGCGCCCGAGCGTCTTTTGGCGCTACGGCGGGTGGCGACCATCGAGAGCATAGGCTCGTCCACCCGCATCGAAGGCAGCAAGCTGACTGACCGCGAAGTGCAACGTCTGCTTTCCAACCTGGCCATCAAGTCCTTCGACACACGCGACGAACAGGAAGTGGCCGGTTACGCTGAACTCATGGACATGGTGTTCAGCGCGTGGCAGGACATTCCGTTCAACGAGAACCACATCAAGCAACTTCACCAAGTTCTGCTGACCCACAGCGAAAAAGATGCTCGCCACCGGGGGCAGTACAAAACCCATTCGAACAGCGTCGCCGCATTCGATGAAAACGGTGCACAAATTGGCATCGTCTTCGAAACCGCCACGCCATTTGACACACCACAGCTGATGGCTCAATTGGTGTCATGGGTGAATGGCGAGCTGCAGAAGTCGCCGGTACCGGAAAAGCTGCACCCCTTGTTGATCATCGCGATCTTCGTCGTGGTGTTTCTGGAAATACACCCTTTTCAGGATGGCAACGGACGTTTGAGTCGGGTGCTGACAACCCTGCTGTTGCTGCGGGCCGGATACGCCTATGTGCCGTACAGCTCAATGGAGAGCGTGATCGAGCTGAACAAGGAAGCCTATTACTTGGCCTTGCGCCAGACACAAGGAACCATCCGCACGGATGCGCCCAACTGGCAGCCATGGCTGGTGTTCTTCTTGCGCTCGCTAGCAGAGCAGGTGCGGCGCCTAGAGAAGAAGGTTGAGCGCGAAAAGATCGTGCTGGCCACCCTGCCCGAGCTGTCACTGCAGATCGTGGAATTCGCCAGAGAGCACGGGCGCGTCACGATGATGGATGCCATCCAATTGACCGGTGCCAGTCGCAACACCCTCAAGCTGCATTTCCGCGACCTGGCCGAGCGCAACCATCTGGAGCAGCACGGTAGCGGACGCGGTGTGTGGTACGGCTTGAAATAGCAGGCAGTCAACCCAGAAAACGCAGCAAACAGGGCTGCGCCGCGCATGACCTACGGCAGCAACTTGCGCAGTTCGGGTGTCGACACGCGGTCACTGCCTGCATGCAACAAATACTGAGAGTTTGTGCGCGAAAACAAACTGGCCGCAGGCAAAGCGGCCCCCTCCACCTACGGCCGCGTGGTCTACGAATCACACCAGGGCAGCCAGCCTATGAGTGTGGTGTTGGGTTGCTAAGTGGGGCGGGTTGATGGGCTGAGCGCGTTTGGGCGACTTTTTGATGTCGTTTACCTGACTTTGACTTCGACTCTGGTAAAGATACACTGCCAAGATCTATTTCGACCATGAATACAACCAACCGCCACCCCAAAAACGCCACGCCATCCCAACCAGGATCGTGGGCATCGAGCCAAGCCTTGGCTATTTTGGCTGTGGATGGCATTCGCCCCAGCAACAAGGGATTGGCCCTCATGCAGTCGATTGACAGTGGCACCATCACCCATGCTCAAGCGATTCAGTCCATCATTGAAAGAGCCCGTCAATACGCCAAAGACTGATGGTCATTGGGAATGAGGCCATGAAATAGGCTTGCATCGCCGGTATTCAAGGCGAGACACGCTCAATGGAGCGCCTCATTTGGCTCAACATCAAACAGTTTCCCGTCTAAAGCCTCGCCGAAGCTGTTGAACATAATTGGGGGCGTGTGCCACGCCCATCGCCCACGGGGTGGGCTCCTACAAAAAGGCGAACGATGGCCTGAAATTTGGGCGTCTGCGTTCAGAGTCTGACGTCTGACGGCACAATCAGTTCATGCCAGACAACGCCCCCTCGCCTGCCGTCAAAACGCTCAGCGCTACGCAAAAGGCGCTGATCAAGGAAGGCTTGGTGGTTCGTGTGAGCGCAAGAGCACAGTCCGATCCCATCAAGCCCATCACCTTGCCCGAAGACTTGAATGCATTGCCGCTGAAAAATGTGAGTGCGTTTGTCCAGCGTTTTGCAACGTCACGCGATGTGCACTTCAAGCGCTCAGGATTGGACCCATGG
This sequence comes from Comamonadaceae bacterium, assembly GCA_027486555.1. GTDB lineage: Bacteria > Pseudomonadota > Gammaproteobacteria > Burkholderiales > Burkholderiaceae_C > Limnohabitans_A. The sequence continues at coordinate 48,874 of JAIXOX010000003.1, read as the reverse complement.
GCAGAGGCGGTCACACGGGCATCGGGTGACGATGTCACGCTGGACGAAACCGGCAAGCTCTTAGTCGCGCTGAAAAAGAACCATTTGATCAATGGCCGTCAGATGGCGCGCCTGATGTCCAACCACCTGAGTGAGCTACGCGGACTCGATGGCGCACATTCAGAAGACGACAACACGGCCTGTGCCGCCGATGATGCTCTGGCCAAGCAGCGTTATGAAGAAGCTATTCAACTCAGAAAGCGCGGCCAACAGGGATGAGTAGGGCCAGCATTTTTGATAAACACGGCCTTCATGGCGCGGCGGTGCCCGAGTTACACGCTTTTTACACAAAGGTCGCGGCAGAAACGCCAAACCGTTCACTGAGCGCGCGCACTTGGCGAATGTTGAGTTCGCGTTTGCCCCTCAGGATTTCGGACACCACACCCTGACTGCCGATCTCGGTCAGCTCGCTTTGCTTCAGCCCGTGTTGTTCCATCAGGAATTTCAGAGCTTGCACACCCGTGAATTCGGGCAGAGGGTGTTGCTTGGATTCATAGTCCTCGATCAGATCGCCCACGATGTTGACCAAGCCCATTGCGGGATGCTTTTCGTCGCCTTGGGTTTCGTCCATAAGGGCTTCGAGCATCTCGGTCATGCGCGCGTAGTGCGCTTCATCCCGGATGGGGGTGATGTCAGTTGCGGCACGGAACTGCTCCCAAATGAGGCGCAGGTGCTTCACGTTGATGGCTGCATTCATGACGTTGATCGTAAAGGCTTGGCACCCCCGCCCAAAACGGCCTGCCCCTTGGTGGCATGCCTTACCGCTGAAAAACATGAGGAGGCTTTCATGTTCTTGGCGAGTACACGTCACCCCTGTCATGTCGCCAAAATTCAATTTTGAGAACATGACAAGTCTCAGTTTTCACATGTCAATGGTGAATGAGCTCGTAAAACATGTAAATATTTTGTTTTTATGGTAAATTATTTCTATAGAAATAGTGGAGCACCCCATGCTAACCAACGCAGTCACTGCCCCAGACAAATTCATGGTGCTTGGCAAAGCCACCATGCGCGCCGCGCAAGAGTTGCATCTGTCCAGTGCGGCTTTGGCCCGCGTGATCGGGTTCAGTGAGCCGACCATCAGCCGCATTGCCAATGGCCACCGGGGCATCGACCCTGCGTCTAAAGAGGGACAACTGGCGCTGCTGTTGGTGCGTTTGTTCCGCTCTTTGGACCCTCTTGTGGGAGGCGATGCGCAAAAGCGCCAGGATTGGCTGCGCAGCCACAACAAAACACTGAACGGCATACCGGCCACGCTGATTGAAACCCCCCAGGGTCTTGTGACTGCCCTGTCTTATTTGGATGGCATGCGGGGTGCCGCCTGATGTCATCGGCTGCATGGAACCCGGATTGGGTTCATGAATTCACCACTGACTTGCACATGCCTGCGTTCCGAATGGTCGAAACGCAGTATGTCGCTGCCACCATGCGCTTGGTGGACTCCGCAGACGAGCAGCTGATGCTGGAAGAAATGCTGGAAACGAGCAAGCCGCCGCTCCCACCGCAGGCAAGCGGTTTGCACTACCTTTTGGCTGCGCCTTTTCGGTATGTGCCTCAGACGGGTTCGCGTTTTCGCGCTGTCAATTCACCGGGCATTTGGTACGGGGCTGATGACGCTTATTGCGCCTGCGCAGAAATCGCCTATTGGCGTCAGCGCTTTTTGCTGGACAGCGCAGGGCTCATGAAGCAGTCGATCAGCACAGAACATTCGATGTACGAAGCAATGGTTCAGGGAAGCGCTTTGGATTTGCTGTCGCACCCGTGGGTTTTGGCGCAAGCGCTCTGGATGCATCCGAATGACTACGCCGAAACCCAAAAACTGGCCACGCTGGTTCGGGACTCTCAGACAGAGGTGACATGGATTCGCTATGCGTCGGTGCGTGCCACAAACCATGTATGCGCGGCCGTTTTTGACCCGCGCAGTTTGACCATGGTGACACCCGATGGCCGCTATGAAACGTGGCATTGCCAAACAACGGCCGACAAGGTGACGCTGTCGAATGGCCGTGTGCGGTTTGATTTTTAAACGTCAGCATCCAGATCAAATATCTCTTTTGCCTGCTCGCATCACGTTATTGATCCGACCCCGTGAAGTTTGAAGTGAACGGCTGTTCTTGCGCACAGCGATCCCTGTGGGAGCCCCGACCTCGGGGCGATGGGTGGTGGTCTGCGAGGCTCTATCGCGGCGAGGGCGCCGCTCCCACAAAAAACCTGATGCGATGAGCGGGAGCAATCGCGTCATGACCACCCCGAACGGCTACAGATATTGGGCGTGATGCGCAAAGTGATCGCCCAAGAACGTGGCGATGAAGTAATAGCTGTGGTCATACCCCGGCTGCATGCGCAGGGTCAGCGGATGGCCCGCTGCCTCGCAGGCCGCTTGCAGCCGTTCGGGGCAAAGCTGCGCCAAAAACTCGTCGGCATCGCCTTGGTCCACCAACAGGTGCAGCTTTTCCTGGCGCGCAGTGGCCACCAATTCCACCGCATCCCATGCCTGCCACGCCGCTGGGTTTTCGCCCAAGTAAGCCCCCAATGTTTTCTGGCCCCAGGGCACTTGCGATGGCGCGGCGATCGGTGCAAACGCCGACACGCTGCGGTAGCGGCCCGGGTGGCGCAGCGCGGTGACGAGCGCGCCGTGTCCGCCCATCGAATGACCAAAGATGCCGCGTGAATCGCTGGCGGCAAAGTGTTGTTCGATCAAGGTGGGCAATTCAACGGCCACATAGTCTTGCATGCGGTAGTGCTCGGCCCAAGGGGCTTGCGTGGCGTTGACGTAAAAGCCTGCGCCCTGGCCCATGTCGTAGGCGTCGTCGTTGGCCACGGCTTCGCCACGCGGGCTGGTGTCGGGTGCCACCAAGATCACGCCATGCCGCGCCGCGTGCGCTTGTGCACCGGCTTTGGTGATGAAGTTTTGTTCGGTGCAGGTCAGGCCCGACAGCCAGTACAGCACAGGGCACTTGACGCCGCGCAGCGCGGGCTTGGGCAAGTACACCGCCACGCGCATCTCGCAACCCAACGTGCTGGACGCATGTGCCCAGACTTCTTGCTGCCCGCCAAAGCTGGCGTGTTGTTCGATGCGTTTCATTCGGCACCTTCAAAGTGAACCACCGAGCGGATGGACTCGCCTTGGTGCATCAAGTCAAAGGCGTGGTTGATGCCGCTCAGCCCCATGGTGTGGGTGACAAACGGGGCCAGCGCGATGCGTCCGGCCATGGCGTCGTCCACCATGCCGGGCAGTTCGCTGCGGCCTTTGACGCCGCCAAAGGCAGTGCCCATCCAACGCCGACCTGTGACCAGCTGGAACGGACGGGTGGAGATTTCCTGGCCCGCACCGGCCACGCCGATGATGACCGACTGGCCCCAGCCGCGGTGCGCGCACTCCAGCGCAGCGCGCATGACGTTGGTGTTGCCTATGCATTCAAAGCTGTGGTCCACGCCCCAGCCGGTCATGTCGACGATGACTTGCTGAATGGGCTTGTCGTGGTCTTTGGGGTTGACGCAGTCGGTCGCGCCAAAGGTGCGCGCCAGATCGAACTTGCCCGGGTTGGTGTCGATGGCGATGATGCGCCCGGCTTTGGCCAGCTTGGCGCCTTGCACCACGGCCAGGCCAATGCCGCCCAAGCCGAACACGGCCACGGTGTCACCTTCTTGCACCTTGGCGGTGTTCTTGACCGCGCCCAGCCCCGTGGTCACGCCACAGCCCAACAGGCAGACTTGCTCAGGGTTGGCGTCGGGCCGGATTTTGGCCAGCGAGACCTCGGCCACAACCGTGTATTCGCTGAAGGTGGAGCAGCCCATGTAGTGGTACAGCGGCTGGCCTTGGTAAGAAAAGCGCGTGGTGCCGTCGGGCATGACGCCCTTGCCCTGCGTGGCGCGCACGGCCACACACAGGTTGGTTTTGCCCGACTTGCAAAACAAGCACTCGCCGCACTCGGCGGTGTAGAGCGGAATGACGTGGTCGCCGGGCTTGACGCTGGTCACGCCCTCGCCCACCTCGACCACAATGCCCGCGCCCTCATGGCCCAGCACGACCGGAAACAGCCCTTCGGGGTCTTCGCCCGAGAGCGTGAACGCGTCGGTGTGGCAAATGCCGGTGTGCGTGATCTTGACCAGCACCTCGCCTTTACGCGGCGGCGCGACGTCGATCTCGACAATTTGCAAAGGTTGGCCAGCTGCAAAGGCGACGGCGGCGCGAGATTTCATAAAGGCTCCAAGGGTGAGTATTGAAGGTATTGTGATCGCACGACTGCGTCGCTGATGCACATGGATGCGCTTCAAGCCGGTTTGTTTGAGATCAGCGCCTGTGCCCCTTGGTTTTGCATCATCCACGCGGCGGTGATGGGACAACGGGCTGCGATCAAGTCATGGATTTTCTGAAAATCAGTTGCGAGGTTGCGCTGGAAGATGGGTTCATGGTGCGCAATCCTGTTGCGTAACTTCCTGATTTGCTCAAGCTCCGAATAGACCATGGAACGGATTTGTGGAATGGTCTTGTTGTTGTCCGCATGAGGCAGCACTGTGCGAAGGTGATGCACCCAAAGTCGGGCATCAAAGCGACTGGTGACCATGGTTTGCCAGAAAACGAACTTCAAGTCAGCAATGACCTGACCCGTTGTGGTTTTGTTGATCCTGGTGGACAACAGGTCTGATCGAGCGTTGTACCCGACCAAAGGATTCGGCAGGCTTCGGACGAAGCCTGCACTCCATGGCCATTGCGGTCCGTGGGCTGCAGCAATCGCTTCAGAAATTGCATTGCGGATGCTGACTTCGCAAATGTGCAAGGGTGCCAGCATCGCTGCAGATACTTGAGCATTCCATGCATACAAAGCCAGCGCACGTGACAGATTTGGATCACCTGCAGTGGCTGCCTCATAGGTTTCGATCCTTGGGGTGGATAGGGTCGCCTTGATGGCTTGCGCCGCATCGCTATCTGGTGTAACGATTGACTTCATGGCGTCAAGCCGCTTAAAATGGCCTCACTAGCCTTGGGACACGTTGGCGAAAGCTCCCCCCGAGGACAGATGAAGTCTGAAAAGCCCGCCTTGTGCGGGCTTTTTCTTTTGGCTGTGCCCACAGCGGGGCCACTCAATGAAAACATGGTCTTTGGCCTCCCTGACCCAAAACTAAAGCCTACCCGGCTCTATGGCCGTTAATGGCGGGGCTTCAGCAACTCACCCCCTCAAATATCAATATTCCCCGCCCGCAGCGCGTTGCTTTCAATAAAGTGGCGGCGTGGCTCTACTTCGTCGCCCATGAGCATGGTGAACACGCGGTCGGCTTCGATGGCGTCGTCAATCTGCACGCGCAGCAGGCGGCGCACGGTGGGGTCCATGGTGGTTTCCCACAGCTGAGCGGGGTTCATCTCGCCCAAACCTTTGTAGCGCTGGCGGCTGGTGGTGCGTTCGGCTTCGCTGATGAGCCAATGCATGGCCTGGCGGAAGTCGCCCACTTTTTCTTCTTTCTGGCGCTCGCCTTCACCGCGCAGGGCTTTGGCACCTTCGCTCAGCAAGCCGCGGAAAGTTTCAGCGGCTTCGGCCAGCGCGCCGTAGTCGGCACCGTGCACAAAGTCTTGCGTGATGATGCTGCTCTTGATGTTGCCGTGGTGGCGGCGGCTGATGCGCAAAATCGGCTTGTCGGTGCGCACATCAAACTCAGCAGTCACTTCGGCGGGGATGCCGGTGGTGTTGAGTTCGCGCAACTTGGCTTGCAGCGCGGGGGCGCATGCAGCGGCTTGTTCCATGCCATCCAAGTTCAGCGACACGCCGTCGGCCATGGCGCGCAGGGCTTCGGCGTCCATGAAGTTGGACAAGCGCGAAATGACGTTTTCAGCCACTTGGTGTTTGCGGGCCAAGGCCTCGAGTGTTTCGCCTGACAGCACTTGCGGGGCAGCGCCACCGGTGGTGATGCTGGCGTCTTTGAGCGCGATGCGCAGCAAGAAGCCATCGAGCGCGGGGCCGTCTTTGAGGTACAGCTCTTCTTTACCGGCCTTGACTTTGTAGAGCGGTGGTTGGGCGATGTAGATGTGACCACGCTCGACCAAATCAGGCATCTGGCGGTAAAAGAAAGTCAGCAGCAAAGTGCGGATGTGCGCGCCGTCCACGTCGGCGTCGGTCATGATGATGATGCGGTGGTAGCGCAGTTTGTCGACGTTGAAGTCGTCGGTACCGCTCTTGCCGGAGTCGGCGGACACTTTGCCGATGCCGGTGCCCAAAGCGGTGATCAGCGTGATGATTTCGTTGCTGGTCAGCAGTTTTTCGTAGCGGGCTTTTTCGACGTTCAGGATCTTGCCGCGCAGGGGCAAGATGGCCTGGAATTTGCGGTCGCGGCCTTGCTTGGCCGAACCACCGGCTGAGTCGCCCTCGACGATGTAGATTTCGCACAGGGCTGGGTCTTTTTCTTGACAGTCGGCCAGTTTGCCGGGCAGGCCCATGCCGTCGAGCACACCTTTGCGGCGCGTCATTTCGCGGGCTTTGCGGGCGGCTTCGCGGGCACGGGCGGCTTCAACGATCTTGCCGCAGATGATCTTGGCGTCGTTGGGGCGCTCTTCCAGGTAGTCGTTCAGGGCTTTGGCCACGATGTCTTCCACCGGGGCGCGCACTTCACTCGACACCAGCTTGTCTTTGGTCTGGCTGGAGAACTTGGGCTCGGGCACTTTGACGCTCAGCACGCAGCACAGGCCTTCCCGCAAGTCGTCGCCACTGACTTCGACTTTTTGCTTTTTGGCGATCTCGTTTTTCTCGATGTACTTGCCAATCACGCGGGTCATCGCAGCGCGCAAGCCCGTGAGGTGGGTGCCGCCGTCACGTTGCGGAATGTTGTTGGTGAAGCACAGCACCGATTCGTTGTAACCGTCGTTCCATTGCATCGCCACTTCCACACCGATGCTGGTGCCGGGGATGCCGCCGTAACTGTCGGCTGGGCGCTCGCCATTGGCGTGGAAGGCGTTGGGGTGCAACACTTTTTTGTTGGCGTTGATGAAGTCGACAAAGCCTTTGACGCCGCCTGCGCCCGAGAAATCGTCTTCTTTGCCGGTGCGCTCGTCTTTGAGGCGAATGCGCACGCCGTTGTTCAAGAAGGACAACTCGCGCAAACGCTTGGCCAAAATCTCGTAATGGAAATCGGTGTTTTGCGTGAAAATTTCCACGTCAGGCAAGAAGTGCACTTCGGTGCCACGCTTGTCGGTGGCACCCGTGACGCGCATGGGCGAGACCTCCACACCGTTTACGGTTTCGAGCAAACGGTTTTGCACAAAGCCTTTGGCAAAGTCGATCTGGTGCACTTTGCCTTCGCGGCGCACCACCAAACGCAGCCACTTGGATAACGCGTTCACGCAAGACACGCCCACGCCGTGCAAGCCGCCGGAGACTTTGTAGCTGTTTTGGTTGAACTTGCCGCCCGCGTGCAGTTCGGTCAACGCGATCTCTGAGGCACTGCGCTTGGGCTCGTGCTTGTCGTCCATCTTGACGCCGGTGGGGATGCCACGGCCGTTGTCGGTCACGGAAATCGAGTTGTCGGAGTGGATGGTGACGACGATGTCGTCGCAGTGGCCCGCCAGCGCTTCGTCGATCGAGTTGTCGACCACTTCGAACACCAGGTGGTGCAGACCGGTGCCATCCGAGGTGTCACCGATGTACATGCCGGGGCGTTTGCGCACGGCCTCCAGGCCTTCCAGAATCTGGATGGAGCCTTCGCCGTAGCCTTCGGATGCGCCCGCTTGGTGGGCGTCGATCTTGGGTTGCGCGGTGGTGAAAGCTTCTTCGCTGGGCTGAATGTCGTCGGTCATTTGAATTTTTCTCTGTCGCTTGAATGGCCGAAACCCGCGAGGGGTCGCGGGTTTCGATAAGGTCTATTGCCGTATGGCGCGGGCCTTAAATGCGCATGGGCATCACCACGTATTTGAAGTTGTCGTTCTCTGGGATCGTGATCAGCGCCGAGCTGTTGCCGTCGGCCAAATCGATGCGCACCATGTCCTGGCCCATATTGGCCAGCACGTCGATGATGTAGGTGACGTTGAAGCCGATCTCGATGGCATCGCCGCCGTAGTCGATGTCAAGTTCGTCCACGGCTTCTTCTTGTTCGGCGTTGGTCGACGCCACACGCAGCGTGCCGGGCTCGAGGTTCAGGCGCACGCCTTTGAACTTGTCGCTGGTCAGAATGGCGGTGCGCTGCAGGCACGACAGCATGGCTTGACGGCCCAAGGTCAGGTTGTTGCGGTGGCCCTTGGGGATGACGCGGTTGTAGTCGGGGAACTTGCCTTCGACCAGCTTGGTCACGAATTCCATGCCGTCAAAACTGAACTTGGCCTGGTTGTTGGCAAATTGCATCTCGATGGCGCCGTCGGCGTCGGACAGCAGGCGCTGCAGTTCGAGCACGGTTTTGCGCGGCAAGATGACTTCTTGTTTGACGGGCACTTCCACGTCGAGCTTGGCCGAGGTGTAGGCCAGGCGGTGGCCATCGGTGGCCACCAGGCTGAGCTTGTTGCCTTCAGCCACAAACAAAATGCCGTTCAAGTAATAACGAATGTCATGCACGGCCATGGCAAACGAGACTTGGCCGAGCAAGGTTTTGAGGGTTTTTTGCGGCACGCTGAAGGCGGGGCCGAAGCTGGCGGCTTCTTGCACCAGCGGAAAGTCTTCGGCCGGCAAGGTCTGCAAGGTGAACTTGGACTTGCCGCCCTTCAAGATCAGCTTGGCTTGTGACGATTCGATGCTGACGGTTTGGTCCGAAGGCATGGTGCGCAAGATGTCGATCAGTTTGCGGGCACCCACGGTGGTGGTGAAGTCGCCGGGGTCTCCATCCATCTCGGCCGTGGTGCGGATCTGGATTTCCAGATCGCTGGTGGTCAGCTGCACGGTGTGACCGGTTTTGCGGATCAACACGTTGGCCAGCACAGGCAGGGTATGGCGGCGCTCGACAATGCCGGATACGGATTGCAGGACCGACAGCAATTTGTCTTGGGTGGCCTTGAGAACGATCATGGATCTACCTTTGGTGTTGTTTCAGCCCGCGAACAAACAAAGCGGTTCGGGCAGTGCAATAAAGCGCATTTTCTCTTTTTTTGGCTTCAAAAAGACTAAAAACTGCTTGGAACCTTGTAAATGACAGGAGATCATGGCGGTCTGCTGTGTTCAGCCTTTGAGCGTCTGCTCCAGAACGTGCAGTTGCTGGTTCAGTTCGGTCATTTGCAAACGCTCGGCGCTGATTTTGCGCACCGCGTGCAACACGGTGGTGTGGTCGCGCCCGCCAAACAGCTCGCCGATCTCGGGCAGGCTTTTTTGCGTCATTTCCTTGGCCAGGTACATGGCAATCTGGCGCGGCCGGGCGATGCTGGCGGGGCGCTTTTTGCTGTACATGTCGGCCACCTTGATCTTGTAGTAGTCGGCCACCGTTTTCTGGATGTTCTCGACGCTGATCTGGCGGTTTTGGATGGACAAGAGGTCGCGCAGGGCGTCTCGGGCCAGCTGGATGGAGATTTCCTTCTGGTTAAAACGCGAATAAGCCAAAATTTTGCGCAGCGCGCCTTCAAGCTCACGCACGTTGGAGCGCACGTTTTTGGCCACAAAAAACGCCACCTCTTCGGGCATTTCACTGCCTTCGCTGATGGCTTTGTTGATCAAAATCGCCACGCGCATTTCGAGCTCGGGCGGCTCCATGGCCACCGTCAGGCCCGAATCGAAGCGCGAAACCAGTCGCTCATGGATGTCGGCCAAACCCTTGGGATAGGTGTCGCTGGTCATCACGATGTGCGACTTTTTGGCCAGCAGAGCTTCGAAGGCGTTGAAGAATTCTTCTTGCGTGCGGTCTTTGTTGGCAAAGAACTGAACGTCGTCAATCAGCAGCAAATCGAGCGAGTGGTAGTGGTGCTTGAACTCGTCAAAAGTCTTGCGCTGGTAGGCTTTAACCACATCCGACACAAATTGTTCAGCGTGGATGTACAAAACTTTGGCTTCAGGGCGCTCGGCCAGCAGTTTGTTGCCAATGGCGTGCATCAGGTGGGTCTTGCCCAAACCCACGCCGCCATAGATGAAAAGCGGGTTGTAAAGCTGCCCGGGCGAGCCCGAAACGTGCATGGCTGCGGCACGGGCCATGCGGTTGGCGGTGCCTTCGACCAGGTTGTCGAAAGACAGCGCGGTGTTGAGTCGACTGCGAAAGGTGTTGCTGACCGGCTCTTCCACGACAGGCGTGGGTTCCTGCCGAACATCCATGGACGAGGGTGTGGAAGCACGCGCAGGCCTGATGCCACCTTCACGAGGAGTGATCACCAACTCAATTTGGACAGGATGGCCCTGAAGGCTTTCGAGTGTGGCCGACAAACGGCCAGCATATTGGGCACGGACCCAGTCGAGTTTGAAGCGGTTGGCAACAAACAAAGTCACCTTTTGTTGGTCGTCGGAGACCAGCGCAATCAGGGGTTTGATCCAGGTGTTGAACTGCTGTTCGGGCATCTCGCGTGACAGCTCGTCACAGCAGGTTTGCCATAGCGCTTGCCCGACATCGGACTGAAATTCTGGGGGGGTTCCCTCGGACATGTTGTATTTGTTTTTTTGTGGACAGTAAGGGTCTGGGGCAACGAGATATTGGGGCTTATCAAGAGCTTATCCACATGCCCCATTGAACCGGGAGGGCGATCATAAACCACATCCACCCATTTGAACAACCGGGATGCCACTTGGGTCAAAATTCATCAAAATTTGCCTAGCTTGTGAAAGTTTGCGATAATCTTGGGTTTCGTCCAACGCTGATTCATGGCATTGGACACAAAGGAAGAGTTATGAAACGCACCTACCAACCATCCAAGACACGTCGCGCCCGTACCCACGGTTTTTTGGTTCGCATGAAAACCCGTGGTGGCCGTGCTGTGATCAACGCACGGCGCGCCAAGGGCCGCAAGCGTCTGGCTGTCTAATGTCCGCACAACCGTTTGGCAGTAACCTGTTGTTGCTGCAGGCGGTTAAAGCTGGGGCCAGGCCACCGTGCAGCGTCTAAAAACACGCCCGCAATTTCAGGCCACACTGGCTGGCGGCACAGTCTCGCGCACAGCGCATTTTGCGCTGCACCGCCTGAACTTGCCTGCCTTGACGGTCACCTCTTTGTCTCAAGCTGATCAAGTCGGGCCTGCACCTTCACCGGAGCAGGCCCTTTTTGATTTGGCCGATGTTTGGCTTGGAGCCATGGTGCCCAAACGTTGGGCTCGCCGTGCGGTCACACGCAATGCCATCAAGCGCCAAATTTACAATGTGAGCGAAGACTTTGTTGACCGTTTGCCCATGGCTGCCCATGTGGTCCGTTTGCGCACAGTTTTTGACCGCAAACAGTTCATCAGCGCCAGTTCTGAGCCACTGAAACTGGCTGTAAGGCAAGAACTAAAGCAGTTGTTTGAGCGCGCCACGATTTCTAAAGGCCATGCATGATGAAGCGTTTGTTGATGTTTTTGGTGCGTGGCTACCGCTTGTTGCTGAGCCCTTGGCTGGGTTCATCTTGCCGGTTTGAGCCCACTTGCTCGGCGTATGCCTTGCAAGCACTGGACCTGCATGGCGCAGCTGCAGGCACTTACATGACGGTACACCGACTGATGCGTTGCCAACCGTGGTGCCAAGGCGGCCACGACCCCATTCCAGAACAGGCCCCGCGCCTGTTCACGGCTTTGTTTTCCCCTACTTCTTCAAAGAAGCCCTCATGAACGATATCCGCCGCACCATCCTTTGGGTGATTTTTGGTTTCTCGATGGTTCTGCTTTGGGATCAATGGCAGGTCTACAACGGCCGAATTGCCACTTTCTTCCCCAAGCCAGTGCCTGCTGCCACAGCCCCGGTTTTGGCAACACCGGCACCTGCTGCAGCGTCGGCTGCGGCAGTTCAGGGTGTCCCAACGGCCACCACAAACGTTGCATCGCCTGCTCAAGTGCCTGTCAGCACGGGCACAAACACACAGTCCATCAATGAAAAAATTGAGGTCAGCACCGATGTGCTCAAACTCAGCTTCGACACCGAAGGCGGGAACTTGGTGCGCAGCGAGTTCACCAAGCACAATGATTTTGAAGACACGACCAAGCCTTTTGTCTTTCTGGACCAAAGTGCTACCCGCGTTTACAACGCACAGTCCGGTTTGATTGGTGGCAACTTTCCCACCCACAAGACGCCAATGCGCTTTAGCGGCGAAAAAAGCCTGAAAGACGGTCAAAACCAATTGACTCTGCGCTTCGAGTCAGAAGCCCTGAGTGGGGTGAAGCTGGTCAAAACCTACACCCTCAACCGCGGCAGTTATGCCATTGGTGTCAACCACGAGGTGGTCAACACGGGTGCAAGCACTGTGACGCCACAGCTGTACCTTCAGTTGGTGCGTGATGGCAACAAACCCGCTGGTGAATCTTCGTTCTATTCAACCTTTACTGGCCCTGCTGTTTATACCGAGGCCAAAAAGTACCAAAAGGTGGAGTTCAGCGACATCGAAAAGAACAAGGCCGAAATCGACAAATCATCGCCCAATGGCTATGTGGCCATGGTGCAGCACTACTTCGCAACAGCCTGGCTGCTGGCGGACGGCATTCAACGCGAAAATTTTGTGCGCAAAGTCGACACCAATTTGTACGCCGTGGGCATGATCACGCCTTTGCCCAGTCTGGCCCCTGGCCAATCCAAAACGCTGGACGCCCAGTTGTTCACTGGCCCGCAAGAAGAAAAAGTGCTCGAAGCCATGGCCCCCGGCTTGGACTTGGTGAAGGACTACGGCTGGTTGGCCATGCTGTCCAAGCCTTTGTATTGGTTGCTCGACAAACTCTACAGTTTCATTCAAAACTGGGGTTGGTCCATCGTGGCACTGGTGCTGTTGCTCAAAATCGCTTTTTATTGGCTCAACGCCAAGGCCTACTCGAGCATGGCCAAGATGAAAGCCATCAACCCCAAGATCATGGAAATGCGCGAGCGCCTGAAAAACGATCCGCAAAAAATGCAACAGGAGATGATGAAGATCTACCGCGAAGAAAAGGTCAACCCCATGGGTGGCTGCTTCCCGATCATGGTTCAGATTCCGGTGTTCATTGCTTTGTATTGGGTTTTGCTGTCCAGCGTCGAGATGCGCAACGCGCCCTGGGTTCTCTGGATTCATGACCTGTCGGCACCCGATCCTTATTTCATCTTGCCTGTGGTCATGACCCTGACCACCTTGCTGCAAACCGCGCTCAACCCTGCGCCACCCGACCCGATGCAAGCCAAGCTGATGTGGTTCATGCCCTTGATCTTCTCGGTGATGTTCTTCTTCTTCCCATCGGGTCTGGTGCTGTACTGGATCACGAACAACATCTTGTCGATCGCCCAGCAATGGATGATCAACACCCGAATGGGCGTGCCGCCGCAGTTCAATCTGCCCAAGTTCAACTGATACCTGCTCACTCAAAAGGCCGCGAAAGCGGCCTTTTTTTGGTCTTGGACCTTTGCCAATCAACCCTCACCCTTCAAACACGTTTGCCATCGTCCATGCTCGCCAGACACCAAGAACCCATCGTCGCCATCGCCACTGCACCTGGTCGCGGGGCGGTGGGCATTGTGCGGGTGTCTGGTCGCCAGCTGTCATCGCTGATTCAGGCACTCTGTGGGCGGCAACTGAAAGCCCGTGAAGCCACCTACCTGCCTTTTGCAGATGCCGATGGCAGCCCGATTGACCACGGCTTGGCGCTGCACTTTGTGGCCCCACACTCCTTCACAGGCGAAGACGTTCTGGAATTACAGGCGCACGGGGGGCCGGTGGTGCTGCAGCTGCTGGTGGCGCGATGCCTGCAGGCGGCCGCAGAAACAGACCCGGCCACGGGCCAGCCGCGTTTAGCGGGTTTGCGGGTGGCGCAACCCGGTGAGTTTTCTGAACGCGCCTTTTTGAACGACAAGATCGACTTGGCACAGGCCGAAGCCATTGCCGACCTGATCGACGCCAGCACCGAGGCCGCCGCACGCAGCGCCAGCCGTTCGTTGGCGGGCGATTTTTCCAAAGAGATTCATCTGCTTCGTGATGCGTTGATCCACCTGCGCATGCTGGTCGAGGCCACACTGGATTTTCCGGAAGAAGAGATTGACTTCCTGCAAAAGGCCGATGCACAAGGTCAACTCAGCCGCCTGCAAGCTGCCTTGCAAACCGTGTTGGGCAAAGCCAAACAAGGCGCGCTGCTGCGCGAAGGCATCAAGGTGGTGATCGCGGGCCAGCCCAACGCGGGCAAGAGTTCACTGCTCAACGCGCTGGCCGGGGCCGAGTTGGCCATCGTCACACCCATTGCGGGCACCACACGCGACGTGGTGCAGCAAACCATTCAGATTGAAGGCGTGCCGCTGCATGTGATTGACACTGCCGGTTTGCGCGAAGGCGAGGGCGTGGACGAAGTCGAGCAAATCGGCATTGCACGCGCCTGGGGCCAGATTGAAAACGCCGACGCGGTGCTGTTTTTGCATGACCTGACGCGTTCAGGCCAAGCCGATTACGACAGCGCCGATGCCGACATCGCCGCGGCCTTGAAAGCCCGTGTGCCGGCCAGCGTGGCCGTGATCGATGTGTGGAACAAATCCGATGCTGCACAGGCATTGGGCGAGCGCAGCGGTCTGACTTTGTCGGCCCGCACAGGACAAGGTCTGCAGGCCTTGCGCCAGCAACTGCTGCAACAAGCCGGTTGGCAACAAGCCAGCGAGGGTCTGTTCATAGCCCGAGAACGCCATGTGCAAGCGCTGCACCGGGTGCGTGAACACCTGGAAGTGGCCGACGCCCATTTGGCGGCGCAAGCGCAAAACCTGGATCTGCTGGCCGAAGAACTGCGGCTGGGCCAAAACGCCTTGAACGAGATCACCGGCGAGTTCAGTGCCGACGACTTGCTGGGCGTGATCTTTTCGAGTTTTTGCATCGGCAAATGACCACAGGCATCGCGACGACAGAAAAACCTTGCGCTTTCTTGTCGTAACCGTTCAGCAACGACCACCCCAACACGCACCTGCACCCGGTCATCCATGTCGGCGCTGATGTCATTGACCTGCAAATCAATGCGTTGGCAGTCCCGTCGCTCGGCGGTCGAAGACCCCAGGTGCAGCCTGCACAAAGCGCCCTCAAAAGGTCGCGTCAGCGACTGATTGGAGCGACCATCGGGAAGAAGATGGCGTTTTCGCTGACACCCAACGCCATGACCGTCGACGCCCAACCTCACCTCAGCCCCGAACAAGACGCCTATTTGCGCGGCCGATCCGACTGGATGGGCGCCTATCTGGTGCTGCATGCTTGGGGTGTGATCGCTTTGGCCATGGCGTTTTTCATCGCTTGGCCCAACCCCTTGAGCTTCATCGTCGCGGTGGTCATCATTGGCGGCAGACAACTGGGTCTGGCCATCTTGATGCACGATGCGGCGCACCGGGCCTTGTTCAAAAACACCCGACTCAATGACACGCTGGGCGCATTTTTGTGCGGTTGGCCAGTAGGGGCCAGCCTCACCTTGTACCGCCCTTACCACCTGAGCCACCACCGCCACACGCAACAAAAAGAGGACCCTGACCTGATCCTGTCGGCCCCCTTTCCCATCACCCGACAAAGCTTTTGGCGCAAGATGCGGCGCGACATCCTTGGCATCACGGGCTACCAGCGGCGCATGGAGACATTCCGCATGGAAATGGGCGACAGCCCCAGCCACTTGCAGCGCCTGAAAAACTTGATCGCTGCAGAAAAATACTTTTTCCTCACCAATTTGGCGATCTTTGCTGTCACCGCTGCAGCCGGGGTGTGGTGGGCTTACTTTGCGCTGTGGCTTTTGCCTTTGCTGACCTGGTATCAGGTGATCAGCCGAATTCGCAACATTGCCGAGCATGCGGTGGTGGGCGACAACAACGACCGCCTGCGCAACACCCGCACCACGCTCACCAACTGGGGCATGCGCATGGTCTTGGCCCCATATTGGGTCAACTACCATCTGGAGCACCACCTGTTTGTGTTCACGCCTTGCTGGAAGTTGCCTGCGGCCCACCGCATGTTGATCGCGCAAGGCTTCGGGCCACGCATGGAGTTGGCCGAAGGTTATGCACAGGTGCTGCGCAAAG
The DNA here is from genome assembly GCA_027486555.1 of Comamonadaceae bacterium. Lineage (GTDB taxonomy): Bacteria > Pseudomonadota > Gammaproteobacteria > Burkholderiales > Burkholderiaceae_C > Limnohabitans_A. The sequence continues at coordinate 32,783 of JAIXOX010000003.1, read as the reverse complement.
CGGTGTCCAAGCCGCACGACGGCAGCGCCCCCGGCGAACCAAAGGGCCAACGCAAGAGCGCCGCATTCATCTGAATTAACCCATCAAGGATCGAACATGGGCAAGCGCCTGGAACAGCAAGTTGCCATCATCACGGGTGCCAGTCGCGGCATTGGGCTGGCCATTGCGCAAGCGTATGCCAGCGAGGGTGCCAGCTTGTGCCTGATCGCCACCGATGTGGCCCGTCTCAGTGAAGTCAAAGACGCGCTGGGCTTGACGCCCGAGCGCATCATGACCATCGGGCTGAACGTGACCGACCGTGATGCGTGCTTTGCAGCGGTGGCGCAGGCCGAACAACACTTTGGCCGAGTGGATGTGTTGGTCAACAACGCAGGCGTGTACCGGGCCAAGTCTTTTCTGGACTATGCCCCGCAGGACTTTCAGGACATGCTGGATGTGAACCTGTTTGGCGTGCTGCATTTCACCCAGGCGGTGCTGCCGGGCATGCAGGCACGTCGCCACGGGCGCATCGTCAACATGGCGTCAACGGCCGGCAAATGGGGATCCCGCAACCAAAGTGCCTACAACGTGAGTAAACACGCTGTGGTGGGCCTGACGCGTTGTGTGGCCTTGGAGGCCAGTCCGCACAACGTGACCGTGAACGCGATTTGTCCCGGTTTTATCCAGACCGACATGGTCGAAGAACTCAAGGCACAGGTGGCTCACAGCTCGGGCATGACGGGCGAAGAGCTGGTCAGGGCCGCATTGACCCGTGTGCCTTTGGGTCGCATCCTGAACCCGAGCGAAATAGCAGGTTTGGCGGTGTATTTGGGCTCGTCCGAATCGAGTGGCATGACGGGTCAAAGCATCCATGTCGATGGCGGCATGGTGCTGGCTTGAGGTTTGGTTTTTCAAGACCCTCACAAGCCCTTTTTTACGCAAAGTATTTAAAAAATTTAACTCGCAAGAAATTGACATATCTCTGACTTTGGCAGGGCTGTACTTGTGAATTTCGTCACACAAGAGACAGAACCGCGGGATAACCATGTACCGGGACTTTTGTGCAGCACACAGAATGCTGCTGTTGTTTATTCTTTGTTGTCCAGGTACAAAACTCAATGGCTGACGAAATCATTCTCGAGACTCGGGGACTCATTAAGGAGTTCAAGGGTTTTGTCGCTGTCAACGGTGTCGATCTGCGTGTCAAGCGCGGGCAAATCCACGCGCTGATCGGCCCCAATGGCGCAGGCAAAACCACCGTGTTCAACCTGCTGACCAAGTTTTTGATCCCGACCAAGGGTCAAATTGTTTTTAATGGCCACGACATCACGTCCGAAAAACCATCACAGGTGGCGCGTCGGGGCATTGTGCGGTCCTTCCAAATTTCGGCCACATTCCCCAACCTCACGGTGATGGAAAACGTGCGAATCGGTTTGCAACGGGCCACCGGCACTTCGATGCACTTCTGGCGCTCCGAACGCAGCCTGAACCAACTCAACGACCAAGCCATGGCCCTGCTCGACCAAGTGGACCTGGGCAGCATGGCCGACCTGACAGCTGTGGAGTTGCCTTATGGCCGCAAACGCGCCCTTGAAATCGCCACCACCTTGGCCATGCAGCCTGAGTTGATGTTGCTCGACGAGCCCACACAAGGCATGGGCCACGAAGACGTTGACCGCGTGACGCAGCTGATCAAAAAAGTCAGCGCCAACCGCACGATTTTGATGGTGGAACACAACATGAATGTGGTGTCCAAAATTGCCGACACCATCAGTGTGTTGCAACGCGGTCAAGTGATTGCGGAAGGCCCTTACGCCGTGGTGTCGCAGAACCCTCAAGTGCTGGAAGCCTACATGGGCACCGCCGACAACCAACTGGAGGGTGCTCATGGCTGATTCCAAAGAATTCTTGCGCATCAGCAACCTGCAGTCCTGGTACGGCGAGTCGCACATCCTGCATGGGGTGAACATGACCGTGAACGAAGGCGAAGTGGTCACCCTGCTGGGGCGCAACGGTGCCGGTCGCACCACCACCGTCAAATCCATTCTGGGTCTGGTGGGCCGTCGCACTGGCTCCATCACCATCAATGGCCAAGAAACCGTGAACTGGGCACCGCACCAGATCGCCAAATTGGGCTTGGGTTATTGCCCTGAAGAGCGTGGCATTTTCTCGGCCCTGACCTGCGAAGAAAACCTGATGCTGCCGCCCGTGATTGCCCCCAACGGCATGTCGGTCGAAGAGATTTACGACATGTTCCCCAATTTGCTGGAGCGCCGCAACAGCCCCGGCACCCGCCTGTCAGGTGGCGAGCAACAAATGCTGGCGGTCGGCCGCATCCTGCGCACAGGCGCAAGGTTCTTGCTGCTCGACGAAATCTCCGAGGGCTTGGCCCCAGTCATCGTGCAAGCGCTGGCCCGCATGATCAAGGCCCTCAAAGCCAAGGGCTTCACGATCATCATGGTGGAACAGAACTTCCGGTTTGCCGCGCCCTTGGCGGACCGGTTTTATGTGATGGAACATGGTCAGATGGTGGAAAGCTTCAGCTCGCAAGAGCTGTCCTCCAAGATGGGCATGTTGAACGAGTACCTGGGCGTCTGATTTTTTTCTTACTGGAGACAACACGATGAAACACAAACTTATTTCCCTCGCTGCCATGGCCGCTTGCGCCTTTGCAGGCTCAGCCCAAGCACAGATCTCTGACGGCATCGTCAAGATCGGCGTGCTGAACGACATGTCGGGCCTGTACTCCGACATCACCGGCCCCGGCTCGGTGACTGCGGCCCGCATGGCCGTCGAAGACTACATCAAGGCGACCAAGAGCACGCTCAAAGTCGAAATCGTCAGTGCTGACCACCAGAACAAACCCGATGTGGGCTCCAACGTGGCGCGCCAGTGGTACGACACCGACAAGGTCGACATGATCGCCGACGTGCCCACATCGTCCGTGGGCTTGGCCATTGCCAAACTGTCTGCCGACAAGGGCAAGCTGCACGTCAACTCCGGCTCGGCCACCGCCGACCTGTCCGGCAAGGCCTGCAACGCCAACACCATCCATTGGGCTTATGACACCTGGATGCTGGCCAACGGCACCGGCAAAGCCATTGTCAAAAGCGGTGGCGACACCTGGTTCTTCCTGACCGCTGACTACGCCTTCGGCCAAGCGCTGGAGCGCGACACCGAAGCTGTGGTGCTGAAAAACGGCGGCAAGGTCGTGGGCAAAGTGCGCACACCCTTCCCAACACAAGATTTCTCCTCTTTCTTGCTGCAAGCACAAGCTTCCAAAGCCAAGATCATTGGCTTGGCCAACGCAGGCGGTGACACCACCAACTCGATCAAGCAAGCCGCCGAATTCGGCATCACCAAAGGCGGCCAGAACCTGGCTGGCTTGCTGGTGTTCTTGCCCGACGTTCACTCGCTGGGTCTGAACATCGCGCAAGGCCTGAAGTTGACCGAAACCTTCTATTGGGACCTGAACGACAACACCCGCGCTTTCACCAAGCGTTTTGCAGCCGCCCAGGGCGGTAAATACCCATCCATGGTTCAAGCGGGCGTTTACTCCAGCGTGATCCACTACCTGAAGGCCGTGGACGCCGCCAAAACCGATGACGGCACCAAAGTCGCCGCCAAGATGAAAGAGCTGCCCACAGACGATCCTTTGTTTGGCAAAGGCACCGTGCGTGCTGACGGTCGCAAGATCCACCCAGCCTACCTGTTCGAAGTCAAAAAGCCTGCCGAGTCCAAGGGTCCCTACGACTATTACAAGTTGATCGCCACCATCCCTGCCAACGAGGCATTCCGCCCCTTGGCCGAGAGCGAGTGCCCGCTGGTCAAGAAGTAATCACACCCCTTTGTTCAAGCAAGTCGAATCATCATGGAAATCTTTGGCATACCCTCGCAAGCCCTGTTCGGGCAATTGCTGATCGGGCTGATCAACGGCTCTTTTTACGCGTTGCTCTCGCTGGGCCTGGCCGTGATTTTCGGCTTGCTGAACATCATCAACTTCACCCATGGCGCCCAGTACATGCTGGGCGCTTTTGTGGCCTACCTGTCGCTCACCAAGTTGGGCATCAATTACTGGGTATCGCTCATCGTGACACCGATTTTGGTGGGCGCTACCGGCATGGTGATTGAGCGCACCATGCTCAAGAAGCTGTACAAGCTGGACCACCTTTATGGCCTGCTGCTCACCTTCGGTCTGGCCTTGATCATTCAGGGTTTGTTTCGCCACGAATTCGGCTCTTCGGGCATGCCTTATCCGGTGCCCGAGGTCTTCAAGGGTGCTTACAACACCGGCTTCATGTTCTTGCCCAAGTACCGCGCCTGGGTCATCGTGGCCTCGCTGGTGGTGTGTTTGACCACCTGGTACGTGATCGAGCGGACCAAACTGGGCGCTTATCTGCGCGCAGCCACTGAAAACCCCAGCCTGGTGCAGGCATTTGGCATCAACGTGCCACGCATGATCACCCTGACCTATGGCTTCGGCGTGGGCCTGGCCGCTTTTGCGGGTGTGATGGCCGCACCCATTTACCAGGTCAACCCGACCATGGGCGCCGACATCATCATCGTGGTGTTTGCGGTAGTGGTGATTGGGGGCATGGGCTCCATCATGGGGGCGATCCTCACCGGTTTTGGCTTGGGCCTGATCGAAGGCTTGACCAAAGTGTTTTACCCGGAAGCCTCCAGCACGGTGATTTTCATCATCATGACCATCGTTCTTTTGATCAAGCCAGCCGGGTTGTTCGGCACCCAGAAGTAAGACCATGACCACAGTCTCGACGCCCTCATTCAAGAACCAGTCGTTCACGCACCAGTGGGTGGCCTTTGCCATCATGGTGATGGTGCTGGTCATCGCCCCGATCTGGGTCTACCCCATCTTCTTGATGAAGGTCATGTGCTTTGCCTTGTTTGCATGCGCCTTCAACCTTCTCATTGGTTTTGGTGGCCTGCTGTCGTTTGGCCACGCCATGTTTTTGGGCACTGCAGGTTATGCAGCCGCCCACGCGGCCAAAGTTTGGGGCTGGAACCCGGAGCTGGCCGTGTTGTTTGCCACGGCTTGCTCAGGGCTGCTGGCACTGGTGACCGGCATGCTGGCCATTCGCCGACAAGGTATTTATTTTGCGATGATTACCTTGGCGTTTTCGCAGATGGTGTTCTTCTTTTACCTGCAAGCACCTTTCACAGGCGGCGAAGATGGCATCCAGTCAGTGCCACGCGGCAAGCTGTTTGGCGTGTTCGATTTGTCAGAAAACACGGCCATGTACATGTTTGTGCTGGCGATTTTCCTCGCCGGTTTTGCCCTGATCTGGCGCATCATTTATTCGCCCTTTGGCCAGATCCTCAAAGCCATCCGCGAAAACCAGGACCGCGCCATTTCGCTGGGTTACGACACCGACATGTTCAAGCTGATTGCTTTTGTGATCTCGGGCGCCTTGGCGGGCACCGCAGGAGCCACCAAGTCGCTGGTGTTCCAGCTGGCCTCGCTGACCGACGTGCATTGGTCCATGTCGGGAGAGGTGGTCTTGATGACGCTGCTGGGCGGCCTGGGCACCTTGTTTGGCCCGGTGGTGGGCGCAGCGGTGATCGTGAGCATGCAAAACTACCTGGCTCAATTCGGGGCATGGGTGACCATCATCCAGGGCGTGATCTTTGTGGTCTGCGTTTTGGCTTTCAGGCGCGGCATCATTGGCGAGATCGCCAACTGGATCAAGAAGCCTTTGTGAAGCTCTGTTCCAACGGTTGCGCTGCGGTCAACCGTTGGGCATCCAGGCCGCAAGAAATGAGAGCGGCCTGCGCAATGTGGGGTCAAAAGGGTTGATTTGCACGGATATGCGCTGAGCCTCCTTGCGCAGCAACTCAACGACAGCATGCAATCTTTCTGCGTTCAATCGGGCCGAAATGGTGCCCACGCTCAGCGCAGCCACCGCATGGCCGTCACGGTCACAAATGGGTACCGCCACGCCAGCCATGCCCTCCAGCAAACCCGTGTTTTTGTCCGCATAGCCTTGCACCCGCACCCGATCGATCTCGGTCCTCAGATAAACCTCATCAAGCGCGCCCAATTCGCGCACACGGGGCACATTGAAACGGATAACTTCTTCGCGTTCGGCCTCAGGCAAAAAAGCCAGAATGGCCAAACTGCCCTGACCCACGCCCAGCGCGACCCGTCCGCCTATGTCGCCCGTGAACGACCGTATAGGAAAAGGACCTTCACTGCGGTCAATGCACACGGCATCAAATCCGCTGCGGGCCAGTAAAAACAAGGTGTCGCCCAAACTGGCCGACAAACGCAGCAGCAATGGACGACACAAGTCACGCAAATGCAAAGGGTTGCCTGCCCGTGCAGCCAACACAAAAAATTCGATGCTCAAACGGTAGTGTTTGGTCCGCTCATCTTGCTCGACCACATTCTGGGCAATCAGGGCTTGCAAAGTGCGGTGAACGGTGGCTTGCGTCAGCCCGATGTCTTTGGCAATTTGCGTCACGCGCGCACCCTCGCGTTGCGCATGGGACAAATGGCCAATGATGGCAAAAGCCCTTTCCAGTACACCGGATCCTGTTGAGGTCTTGGTCATTTTGCAGAACTGAATATTTTTCAGAATTCTATGCTGATTATTCTGCACAGTGGAATAAATTAAATAGTTATGCCGTTTAATGAAATACCCTGTTGACGCTCTGGCGTGATTCCAACACCATTTGGCAAAGTCCGGCGCAGATCTCTGTTGGGCTCGGAGCAGAGCCTGCGGGCACAGGAGTGTGGCGAATGTCGTTTTTGACGCTGACGAATCTTTCCAAGTTCTATGGCGCGCAATGCGCTGTGGACGACATGAACTTGAGCGTTGAAAAAGGCGAGTTCGTGACCCTGTTGGGACCGTCGGGTTGCGGCAAGACCACAACGCTGCAAATGATTGCCGGGTTTGTTGAAGCCAGTCACGGAAAAATCTGCCTCGATGGCAAAAACATCACCCACAGCCCACCCAACACACGGGGCTTGGGCATTGTGTTTCAAAGTTATGCCTTGTTCCCCCACATGACGGTCAGCCAGAATGTGAGTTTTGGCTTGGAGATGCGCGCCGTGGCCAAGCACGAACGTGCAGACCGAGTGGCCGCGGCTTTGTCTTTGGTGCACTTGGGCGAATTGTCACAGCGCTACCCCCGCGAACTTTCGGGCGGACAACGCCAGCGGGTGGCCCTGGCCCGCGCATTGGTGATCGAGCCCCCCGTCTTGCTGCTGGACGAGCCTTTGTCCAATCTGGACGCCAAGTTGCGTGAAGAGATGCAATTTGAACTGCGTCAGATTCAACGCAAAGTCGGCACCACCACCATCATGGTCACGCACGACCAGACCGAAGCCATGTCGCTGAGTGACCGCGTGGTGGTGATGCAAGCAGGACGTGTGACTCAAATTGACAAGCCGTTCACGCTGTACGAAAACCCGCAAACCCAATTCATTTCCAAATTTGTAGGCAAAGCCAATTTGTTGCAAGGGCAGGTCCACCACAACGATGGTGACTGCTGCATCGATATGCGCGGCTTGAAACTCAAGGTGGCCTCAGGCCTCTGGGCTGACGGCCAGGCCGTGATGGTCAGCGTACGGCCCGAAAAAATTCAGTGTGTTGCTCAAGGGACGGGTCGCGTGGATGGGTTGGTCGCGGCCAGGTTCTTTCTGGGCAGCCAATGGCTTTACCAGATAGAAACAGCCCAAGGGCTGTTGACCGTCACATGCGCGAACAATGACACTTTCCCTTTGAACGAGGGTCAAAGTACAGGCCTGGATTGGTCTGATGAAGCCATGCGGGTGTTGCCATGAGCGCACAAAGACCACTGACGCCATGGATCTTGTCTGCCCCGGCACTGCTGCTGTTTTTCGGCTTGTTACTGGCGCCCCTGTTGATGACGGGTCTTTTGTCTTTCCAAGTGTTTGACTACAACACGGGGGTGAAAAACGAGTACACCTTGGCACATTACATCGAGGTGCTGACCGACCCGTATTACTTTGAGATCTTCTGGCGCACGTTCTGGGTGTCTGTCGTGACCACCGGCATTTGCCTTTTGATCGGTGCACCCGAAGCCTATGTTTTAAGCCGGATGCGGGACCCGTGGAGAACGATCTGTTTGCTGGTGGTGCTGGCACCACTGCTGGTTTCGGTGGTGGTCAGGGCTTTTGGATGGAGCATGTTGCTGGGACCGAATGGTGTGGTCAACCAGTTTTTTGCTTTTGCCGGTCTGGGTTCAGTCAAGATCCTGTACACCGAATGGGCGGTGATCATCGCCTTGGTGCACGTCATGCTGCCCTTCATGATCATCCCGATCTGGACATCGTTGCAAAAACTCGACCCGGGCGTCGAGCATGCGGCCTTGTCCTTGTCTGCGTCACCTTTCACCACCGTGCGGCGGATCGTGTTGCCGCAAGTGATGCCGGGCATTTTGTCGGGTTGCCTGATTGTGTTTGGCTTGTGCGCCAGTGCATTTGCCATTCCGGGCTTGTTGGGTGGACGCCGTCTGAAAATGGTGGCCACGGTGGTTTATGACGAATACCTGCACGAATTGAACTGGCCACTGGGGGCGACGCTGGCCTTGATTTTGCTGCTGGCCAATCTGGTGGTCATGCTCAGCTACAACCGCGTGCTGGAAGGCCGCTACAAAAAATCCATGGGGGTTGCATGAACCGAAACGGCCCCATTGCCAAGCTGTTCAATGCCTTGGTGATCGGTTTCATGCTGGCGCCTTTGCTGATCGTCTGTCTGGTCGCGTTCACACCCGAAAACACCTTGACGATTCCGACCACCGAGTTCTCGCTGCGCTGGTTCAAGGCGGTGTTTGATCACCCTGATTTCATCACCTCGTTTTGGAACAGCCTTTGGCTGGGCTTGGGGGCGGCCACTTTGTCAACCCTGCTGGCGGTGCCTGCGGGTTTGGCCATCTCACGCTACGAGTTCAAAGGGCGCGACGCCCTCAATGCCCTGTTTCTCTCACCCTTGATCGTGCCCCACCTGGTGTTGGGGGTGGCGATTTTGAGAATGTTTACCCTCATCGGTGCGACGGGCAATTTTTATTGGCTCATGTTGGCGCATGTGGTGGTGATCACCCCGTATGCCTTGCGCCTGGTGTTGGCTGCGGCGGTGGGCATGGACAGGCATTGTGAACATGCCGCTTTGTCCTTGGGAGCCAGCCGTTTGACGGTCTTCAGGCGTGTGACGTTGCCCATGATCTTGCCTGGCGTCACTGGGGGGTGGTTGTTGGCATTCATCAACAGCTTTGATGAAGTCACCATGTCCATTTTTGTCACCTCACCGTCCACAGTGACCTTGCCCGTGCGCATGTACATGTACGCCACAGAGTCGCTCGATCCGCTGATGGCCGCCGTCTCGGCCTTGATGGTGGCCTTGACGGCCGCAGTCATGATCATCCTGGACCGCCTTTATGGTCTGGACAAAATTCTGGTGGGTGGCAAATGACACAGGCCCACCCCAAACCCGCTGGCTTGTGGGTCAGGCTGAGCGAAAAACAACGCGAACCGCTCACCTTTTTCCTGAACGGAGAGCCTTGCCAAGCTTTGGTCGGTGACACCATCATGACGGCCCTGCTCACGCAAAGTCGGGGCCTTCGACGGGCCGATCCATCCGACGCCGTGCGGGCCGGATTTTGTGTCATGGGGGCTTGCCAGGATTGCTGGGTTGCGACAGAGGAGGGTGCGCGACTGCGCAGCTGCCTCACCCTGATCGAACCCGGTATGCGTTTGGTGATGGCACCATGAACACCCCCCTTGCCCATGTCGTGATTGTTGGCGCAGGCCCTGCGGGCATCCGCGCCGCTCAAACCCTGGTGTCCAAAGGCTTGCGCCCGATCGTGCTCGACGAAAACGCGCGCCACGGTGGTCAGATTTACCGACAAGCCCCCGAGAATTTTGAACGCAGCCGAAAAACCTTGTACGGCTTCGAGGCCGGTAAAGCCGATGCCGTGCTGAACGCCATGCAGGCCTTGATGCCGCAGATGGATTACAGGCCCAACACACTGGTGTGGAATGCCGAGGCCGGGTGCCTGGATTTGCTCCACAAAGACCAGACATCGGTCTTGCGCTATGACGCCTTGATCATGGCCACGGGTGCCACCGACAGGATCTTGCCTTTTTTGGGCTGGACACTGCCCGGTGTGTTCAGCATGGGCGGCGCACAAGTGGCCCTGAAGTTTCAAGGCTGCGCCATCGGCAAGTCGGTGGTCTTTGCGGGCACTGGGCCTTTGCTTTACCTTGTCGCCTACCAATACGCCAAAGCGGGTGGGCACGTCGCGGCCATTTTGGACAGTGCCCAGTTGAGCGACCAGCTGAGTGCTTTGCCGGACATGATGGCCCAAGCGTCTGTCCTGGCCAAAGGCCTTTATTACGTGGCCTGGCTCATGGCCCACGGGGTCACCATCCAGCGAGGGGCCATGCCGGTGCAAGCGATTGGCGACGCATCGGTCGAACAATTGATCTGGCGCGACCAACACGGCGAACACCGCATCGACTGCGATGCCGTGGCCACGGGGTATGGCCTGAGGTCGGAAACCCAGTTGGCCGATTTGTTGGGCTGCGAGTTTGGGTATCACCTTGCAGACAGGGCCTGGCTGCCCACCCAAGACAGCGCGGGTCGATCGTCTGTGCCTGGTGTGTACATGGCGGGCGATGGCGTCAGCATTCAAGGCGCCGATGCGGCCGAGTGGTCAGGAGAGCGTGCGGCATGGGCCTTGCTCATGGACCAAGGACTGGTTTTGACCGACACAGAAAAGGCACGCATCCAGACGCTGGACCGGCACATGGCAAGACGCCGGACTTTTGGCGCAGGTTTGACAAAAGCCTTTCCCGAACCCACCCAATGGCCCGCCTTGACATCCAATGAGGTGGTGATCTGCCGATGCGAAGAGATCACAGCAGGCGAAATCCGGGAAATCGCCCAAACATCGTGGGCACTTGAGCTGAACCGTTTGAAAGCTTTTTCGCGGGTGGGCATGGGGCGATGCCAAGGGCGCATGTGTGCCTGTGCCGCCGCCGAGTTGCTGGCGCATTGCACGCAGCAAACGCCCTCACAGGTGGGCCGTTTGCGTGGACAAGCGCCCATCAAACCCATTCCCTTTGAAAAAGCCCTCAGCGCCAACACCGAGGGTCCCGCATGAGCCCCGCACAGCACTTTGATGTGGCCATTGTGGGCGGTGGCATCGTCGGCACCAGTGCAGCTCTGGCTTTGAGAAAGCTGGGGAAGTCTGTGCTGGTGATGGAGCGCGATGTGTGCGGCTCTCGTTCAAGTGGCGTGAACTATGGTGGCGTTCGCCGCCAGGGGCGTTCGCTGGTGCAGTTGCCACTGTCGCAACGTGCCCACGCCATCTGGGGGCGCTTGCCAGAGTTGATCGGTACCGATGGCGAATACATCCGCTCAGGACACCTCAAAATTGCACGGACCGAAGCCGATTTGGCATCGCTGCAAGCCTACCGCGACAAAAGTCTGGCACATGGCCTGGACTTGCAAATCATTGGCGGTGATGCCCTTCGCAAGACCTACCCCTGGCTGGGTGAGCGAGTGTTGGGTGGCTCCTTGTGCGCCGAAGATGGCCACGCCAACCCTCGGCTGGTTTCGCCTGCATTTGCCAAGGCTGCGCAGGCTGCCGGGGCGGTGGTCATGGAGAACACCACCGCCAAGAGCCTCCACCACACGGGGCGAGGCTTTGAGATTGAGACCGACACTGGCGTTCAAATTTGCAGTGCCCATTTGCTCAACTGTGCAGGTGCCTGGGCCGGGCACATTACCGCTCAATTCAACGAAGTGGTGCCCATGGTGTCCGCACACCCGGTCATGGCCGTCACCGAGCCATTGCCTGCCTTCATGAACTTGAGCCTGGGCGTTGAAGGTGGCGGCATCTATGCAAGACAAGCCCCCAGAGGCAATTGCGTGATCGGTGGTTCACGGGGTTTTGCGCTGGATGATCTGCGCGCCAGACCTTCGCGTGAGGCCATTGGCCTGGTGCTGGCCCGCTCGGTTGAACTGTTGCCCAGCCTGCGTCACGCCCATGTGATCCGCACCTGGAGTGGCACCGAAGGATATTTGCCTGACCATGAACCAGTGATCGGCAGGAGCCAGACCACGCCAGATTTGATCCACGCTTTTGGCTTCGCGGGCGCAGGTTTTCAGACCGGGCCCGCTGTGGGTGAAGTCTTGGCCGAACTGGTTTGCCATGGCCGCTCGTCCACCCCCATCGAGGCCTTTTCCATCGCCCGTTTTTCTGCTGTTTCTTCGTCCGTCACATCAACCCCAGGAGACTTACCATGACCCCCTTCTCGCGATCAAAAATTTCTGTGAATGCGCCGCTTGGCGCCTTGGCCGTCGCCATCGCAGCCATGGCACCGGGCTTGTTGCAGGCCCAAACCAAAACCCTGTACATCGGCATGAACGGCGGCATCATGGAAAAAACATGGACAAGCCATGTTTTTCCGGCCTTTGAAAAAGCGAACAACGTGAAAGTGGTGGTGGTCCCGGGCACCTCGTCAGAAATCCTGGCCAAAGCGCAAGCCAACAAAGACAGACCCCAGATGCATGTGATGTTCCTGGACGATGGGGTGATGATCCGAGCCGCAGGCATGGGGCTGTGCGAGAAGCTCAAACCCAGCCCAGCTTTGAATGAAATTTTCCCCACCGCGCGCTTCAAGGACGACATCGCGGCCGGTGTGACCATGGGCATGACAGGTTTGGCTTACAACAAGAAAATGTTTGCCGAAAAAGGCTGGGCCGCACCCACCTCCTGGATGGATTTGGCCGACCCCAAGTTCAAGGGCAAAGTGGTGTTCCAATCCATGCCTTCTTCTTCGTTTGGCCTGCATGGCTTTTTGATGTTCAACCGCATCAAAGGCGGCACTGAAGCCAACGTGGATCCGGGATTCAATGCCTGGAAAGCATCGATTGGCCCCAACGTGTTGGAGTACATCCCCAGCTCGGCCAAATTGGCCGAAATGATCCAGAACGGTGAAGCCGCCATTGCGCCTTTGACACCGACCAGCGTAGCCACCTTGCAGGAAAAAGGCATCGCCGTCGAATACGCTCAGCCCAAAGAGGGCTCGGTGGTGCTCATGGTGGCCGAGTGTGTGATTGCCAACAATTCCGAGCCGGTTTTGGCACAAAAGCTGGCCGAGCACCTGTTGTCAGCTTCTGCACAAGCGGCTGGACTCGAACACGGCAACCAAATTCCTTCCAACCCGAAAGCACCGGCTGTGGGCGATGATGCCAAATTGAAACTCAGGCAATTTGCCGAATACATGAAAACAGCGGTGGTGCTCGATTGGTCGGTCATCAACGAAAACCGTCCCACTTGGAATGCCCGCTGGAACCGCACCATTGAGCGGTGATCACCGCTCAATCCTGAGCTGAAAGCCCCCCTAACAAACCCCGCCCGAAGCAGTCCAGGCGGGGTTTGGATCGCTCAAAAACGGCGATCAGCGCATGAAGGTCTTCACGTAATCCGCCCCCAAGCCCACGGCCTCAAAGTGAGTGCGGTACTTTTCGATGCGCGTGAAGACATCGTCATAGCCCGTGGCGTTGCCTTGTGTGTCCACGTACATCAAAGCACCATGCACAGTGAACATGGTCACCATGTCCTGGCAGTCGTCGGGCACCACCAGGGTATGGGTTTCGCCCGGTGGCTCAAACACATAACTGCCTTCTTCGGCCACCCAGTCGTGCTCCAGGTAAAGCCATTTGCCGCGCAACACATGGGCATGCACCTGACCCGAATGGCGGTGGCGCTGCAACAGCCCCGAGCGTTTGACCTTGAGCAGGTGCACGTAAAAACCACCCGTCACGTTCAGGTGCAAGGGGCGTGACCAAATGCCCTCGCCCACCGGGGCCCACAAGCGTTCGTCCTCGGTATGCACGTCGTGCACCACCATGTCGGGGGCCATGCCCCAAGGTTGGGGTTTGGCGTAGGGCACGCGGTCGTCGGCGACCGCTGCTGGGGTGTGGGGTGCATTCATGGCTGTTGGGGTAAAAAGCTGAAAAAGCCAGCTTAAAACCTGCCGACCCAACTGTCAGCGTCTTGCGCGACAGGTGCGACAGCGCTCAATGCCCCTCGAACGACACCAAGGTAAACAATTTCAGGCCGCTGCCTTGAATGCGCTGCGAGCCGCCCAACTCGGGCAAGTCCACAATGGCCGCGCCTTCGATCACCGTGGCACCGAGTTTTTCAAGCAGCTTTTTGCCCGCCAGCATGGTGCCGCCTGTGGCGATCAGGTCGTCGATCAGCAGCACCCGCTGGCCCGGCTTCACCGCGTCCGTGTGCAGCTCGACCGTGGCGCTGCCGTATTCCAGCTCGTAGGTTTCTTCCACCGTGGTGAAGGGCAGCTTGCCTTTTTTGCGGATGGGCACAAAGCCCAGCCCCAGCTCATAGGCCACAACCGAGCCCAAAATGAAGCCGCGTGCATCGAGCCCCGCCACCACGTCAGGGCGCAGGGTGGGATGCATGTAGCGGTGCACAAAGGCATCGATCAACACGCGGAACACCCGTGGGTCTTGCAGCAGCGGGGTGATATCACGGAACTGCACGCCCTGCGCAGGCCAGTCGGGCACCGTGCGGATGTGGCTTTTAAGGTAATCGTTGACGTTCAGATCGTCCATGTCTCTCAGCCTCGCAGGAGTTTGTCTTCGGCCACAGCCAGGGTTTGGGATTTGCCGGACAACACCAGGGTGTCACCCGCATGCAACTCGGTGTCATCGCTCACGTTGTCGGGCTGGCCATTGGCGCGGCGCAGGTTGACCACACGCACCCCCATGGCATGAAAGGCCAGGTCTTTGACGCGCTTGCCCAACCAGGGTGAGGCCATGGGCAGCCCCACCGTGGTCAGTCGTTCATGGTCGATCTCGTCCAGCGTGTCGTCGTCGGCGCCATGAAAGTAACCGCGCAGCAGGTTGTAGCGCGCATCGCGCTGGTCCTGCACGATGCGGATCACGCGGCGCATGGGCACGCCCACCAGGGCCAGCGCATGGCTGGCCAGCATGAGGGAGCCTTCGATCGCCTCCGGCACCACTTCAGTGGCACCAGCGGCCAGTAATTTTTCCAAGTCCAGGTCGTCTTGCGTGCGCACAATCACCGGGACTTGCGGTGCGTGGCTGTGGGTGTGGTCCAGCACCTTCATGGCAGCGGGCACGTCCAGGTAGGTGATCACCACCGCGCTGGCGCGGGCCAGGCCTGCGGCCATGAGCGATTGCAGTCGCCCGGCATCGCCAAACACCACCGAATCTCCGGCCGCAGCGGCCTGACGCACCCGGTCAGGGTCCAGGTCCAGCGCCATGTAAGGGATATTTTCCTTGTCGAGCATGCGCGCCAAATTCTGGCCGCAACGCCCGTAACCGCAGATGATGACGTGTTTGCTGGTGTTGATCGACTTGCGGGCAATGGTGGTCATTTGCAAGGACTGCTGCAACCACTCGCTGGCGACCACCTTGAGCACGATGCGGTCGCTGTGCATGATGATGAAAGGCGTGGCCATCATGGACAGCACCATGCTGGCCAGCACCGGGTTGAGCAAGGTTGGCGGAATGATGTTGCTTTGCGCCCCTAGAGTCAGCAACACAAAGCCAAACTCTCCGGCTTGGGCCAAGTACAAACCCGTGCGCAGCGCCACCCCGTTGGTGGCACCGGTGATTTTGGCCAAAGCTGTCACCAAGACCAGTTTGAACAACACGGGCAACGTGGTCAGCACCAACACCAGTGGCCAACCTTCAACCACAATGTGCCAGTCCAGCATCATGCCAATGGTGATGAAAAACAGGCCCAGCAAAACGTCATGAAAAGGCCGAATGTCCAACTCCACCTGGTGCTTGTATTCGGTCTCTGAAATCAGCATGCCGGCCACAAAAGCCCCCAAGGCCAAGCTCAAGCCAGCCAGCTCGGTGATCCAGGCCAGCCCCAGCGTGACCAACAACAAGTTCAGCACAAACAGCTCTTCGCTCTTGCGCCGTGCCACCAGGGTCAGCCACCAACGCATGACCCGCTGGCCTCCGGTCATCAGCACGGTGATCAAGACCGCCGCTTTGGCAGCCGCTATCAGCAAAGCCGAAAAAAGCTCTTCGGCGGGTGCACTCAAGGCCGGAATCATCACGATCAAGGGCACCACGGCCAAGTCCTGAAACAACAACACACCCACCACCCGCTTGCCGTGCTCGGACTCCAGTTCCAGCCGGTCGGCCACCAGCTTGACCACGATGGCTGTGCTGCTCATGGCCATGGCGCTGGACAAAGCCAATGCGGTTTGCCACTCCATTTTCCAAAGGGTGGGGGCCAGTGTGGCCACAAACAAGGAAAACACCGTCACCATCACCAAGGTCAGCACCACCTGCAACAAACCCAGGCCAAAAACATGTTTGCGCATGGACCGCAGTTTGGGCAAGTTGAATTCCAGCCCGATCACAAACATCAAGAACACCACACCGAATTCAGCCAAGTGCTTGACCCCTTCAGAGTTTTGCGCCAACGCCAGCGCGTTGGGGCCAATCACCACGCCCACCGCCAAGTAGCCCAACATGGGCGGTAACTTGAGCATGCGGCAAGCGACCACGCCCAACACGGCGGCCAGCAAATACAACAGCGTCAACTCCAGAGCATTCATGATCAGATATTAACAAGGCCTTAAGAACATCTGACAGCGCCTTTTGTGCAGCCAACCCCGTGCCCTCAGCCCGATAAAATGTCCCTCATGCCTGCACACCCACAACAAACGCTTCAATTGGCCCGCGAAACCCTCGACATCGAGGCCAACGCGCTGCTCAAACTCAAGGAGCGACTCGATCACCGTTTTGTTCAGGCCGTCGACATGCTGCTCGGCGTGCAAGGCCGGGTGGTGGTGACCGGCATGGGCAAGAGCGGTCACATTGGCCGAAAAATTGCGGCCACCTTGGCCTCGACTGGCACACCGGCCATGTTTGTGCACCCCGCCGAGGCCAGCCACGGCGACTTGGGCATGATCAAAGTGGTGGATGTGGTGCTCGCCATCTCCAACAGCGGTGAAAGCGATGAACTGGTGGCCATTTTGCCGGTGCTTAAACGCCAAGGGGTGCCGCTGATCGCCATGACGGGCGGGCTGACCTCGGCCTTGGCACGGCATGCCGATGTGGTGCTCGATTGCTCTGTGGACAAAGAGGCTTGCCCATTGAACCTGGCCCCAACCGCCAGCACCACGGCCCAGCTGGCCATGGGCGACGCACTGGCAGTCGCCTTGCTGGATGCACGCGGCTTCAAGCCGGAAGACTTCGCGCGCAGCCATCCCGGGGGGTCTTTGGGGCGCAGGCTGCTGACCCATTTGAGCGATGTCATGCGAAAAGGCCAGGATGTCCCCCAAGTCAGCCCAGATGCAGAATTCACCACACTCATGCGTGAAATGAGCAGCAAAGGGCTGGGGGCCACCTCCATCACCGATGCCGATGGCCACGTTTTGGGCGTTTTCACCGATGGTGACTTGCGCCGACTGATTGAAAAAGGGGTCGACCTGCGATCCCTCAAGGCCAGCGATGTGATGCACGCCAACCCACACACCATTGCAGAAAATGCCTTGGCGGTTGAAGCAGCGGAACTCATGGAACTGCACCGCATCACCAGCATTTTGGTGGTCGATGCCCAAGGGCGCTTGTGCGGCGCCATCAACTCCAACGACCTGATGCGGGCCAAAGTGATTTGACATGCAAACCATTGTTCCTGCCTTGAATTACCCGCCAGAACTGCTCTTGCAAGCCCAGGCTGTGCGGGTGGCCTTTTTTGACATCGACGGCGTGCTGACCGATGGGGGTTTGTATTTTTCTGAAAGTGGTGAAACCCTCAAGCGCTTTAACACACTCGATGGCCAAGGCATCAAGCTTTTGCAAAAAGCGGGCATCACGCCGGTGGTCATCACCGGCCGCGATTCGGCCCCTCTTCGACTGCGTCTGAAAGCGCTGGGCGTTCAGCACGCCCGTTTTGGCACCGAAGACAAACGCCCCGCTGCCGAAGCTTTCCTGGCCGAGCTGAACCTGACTTGGTCACAAGCGGCTGCCATGGGGGATGACTGGCCTGATTTGCCCGTGATGCAAAGTGCCGCGTTCGCCTGTGCCCCGGCCAATGCCCATGCCCAAGCCAAGGCCCTGGCCCACCATGTCACGCAGGAGCGCGGCGGCGAAGGTGCTGCTCGCGCTTTTTGTGACCTGCTGCTGGTCGCAGGTGGACACTACGCCCGTTTGCTGGCCCAAGTCGGGCACCACGACCACCCTGGGGCGTCGGCATGAATGCTTGGGTACGTTTTCGTCGCAGCCTGGACCGGCTGACACTTTACGTCCCATGGATCATCATGGCCACCTTGGCCTTGGGCAGCTGGTGGTTGGTGCGAAGTTTGCCCGAGTTGCTTCCCACGGACCCTGACCGGCCTGTGCGCACCGACCCCGACTACCAATTGCAAAATTTCACGATCAAAAATTTTGATGCTTCAGGTCAATTGACACGACAAGTCAGCGGAGAAGCCGCCACGCATCTGCCGCAACCCAATGAGTTGCACATTCAGCGCATTCGCATATTTGCCCAAAATGAGCTGGGCAGCCAATTGAACGCCGAGGCCAACGAAGGCATCTCCAGCGACAACAACAACGAGAGCAAGTTCACCTTGATCGGAAATGTACGGGCTGTTCGGCAAGCCGATGCTCGCACCCCCTTGACACGGCTGCAAGGTGAGCGCTTGACGGCCTTATTGAACGAGGACCGACTGGTGTCCTCACTGCCTGTCGTGATCACCCGCCAACGCGACGTTTTCGCATCACAAACCTTGGATTTCAACACCCGATCGGGCCAATACCTGATGCAAGGCCGGGTCAAGGCCACGCTCATGCCTCCCGTTGAAAAGCCCATGAGCCCGAACTAAGGACTGTCCACCGCTGAGCTCTTCAAGGGTTCAAATCCATCATGGCCTGATCAGGCCGTGCAAGTCTGACCCCGATCGGCCAAGCTTAAAGTTGATTTGATGCACTGCTATGTGCAATAAAAAAAGCCCTGCATGGCAGGGCTTTTTTGAATTGGGACTTGGGCTGAACCTTTGAGGGTTCAGCTTGGCGCTGGGTCAGTAACCGCCGCCGTAACCACCGCCGCCTTCACGGCGACCGCCACCCGAACCGCCACGAGGACCGGAACCATAAGGGCTGCGGAATCCGCCACCACCTTCACGTCCACCCCCTTCACGACCGCCACCCTCACGGCCACCGCCTTCGCGACCACCGCCGTAGCCGCCACCGCCATCACGGCCACCGCCGTAGCCGCCACCTTCACGACCGCCGCCGTAACCACCACCGCCCTCACGAGCTCCGCCGTAGCCACCGCCTTCACGCCCACCGCCAAAGCCGCCGCCACCGCCTTCACGGCGACCGCCGCCAAAGCCACCACCACCACCACCACCGCCAAAGCCACCACCACCACCGCCAAAGCCGCCGCCACCGGTGCGTGGAGGGCGCGCTTCCATGGGGCGAGCTTCGTTGACCACCACATTGCGGCCACCCAATGCTTGACCGTTCATGCCATTGATGGCGGCCTGGGCTTCGTTGTCACTGCCCATTTCTACAAAACCAAAACCTTTGGAACGGCCCGTGTCACGTTCCATCATGACTTTGGCGCTGGTCACCATGCCAAACTCACCAAAAGCTTGTTCCAGATCAGCGTCTCGAACCGAATATGGCAGGTTGCCAACGTAAAGTTTATTGCCCATAAAAGGGACTCCTCAAAACACATAAACAAAAGCGATGGAGTTCCGAAAGCGCATTCAACAAGCCTGATAACAACGGAAGGAAAGCGAAACTGATCTGGTCACCGCAAACATTGCCTCACTGTTTTTTTCAGAAAAGCACAATTATTATGCGACATAAAATAAAAAAACGTGCAATGAAAATCGCCTCAAAGCCCGTATTCAGGGGCTTTGAGGCGATATTTCGTGGTTTTACCAACTGACCTCACGGTCTGGTGTGGCACTGATCTTGTGCACAGTCAGATCAGCCCCGTCGTATTCTTCCTCTTGACTCATTTTCAAACCCAAGGTGATCTTTAAAACACCGTAAACCAGCACGCCTCCCAACAAAGCCCAAACAACGCCCAAAACCGTGCCCATCAATTGGGCTGTGAAATTGACCCCACCCAAGCCACCCAAACTGCTGGCTCCGAAAATGCCCGCAGCGATGCCGCCCCAAGCGCCGCAAATACCATGCAAGGGCCACACGCCCAGCACGTCGTCGATCTTCCACTTGTTCTGGGTCAGGGTGAACATCACCACGAACAAGGCTCCTGCCACAGCACCAGTGACCAAAGCACCAAAAGGGTGCATCAGGTCAGAGCCCGCACACACCGCCACCAAACCGGCCAAGGGGCCGTTGTGCACAAAACCGGGGTCGTTTTTGCCCAGCACCAAAGCCGCCAATGTGCCGCCCACCATGGCCATCAAAGAGTTGACCGCCACCAGACCCGAGATTTTGTCCAGTGTCTGGGCGCTCATCACATTGAAGCCAAACCAGCCAACAATCAGGATCCACGAGCCCAATGCCAAGAAAGGGATGCTCGATGGCGGGTGCGCCGAAACTTGGCCATCTTTGCGGTAACGGTTGTAACGTGCACCCAACAGCACCACCGCAGGCAAAGCAATCCAGCCGCCCATGGCGTGCACCACGACCGAGCCGGCAAAGTCATGGAACTCGTCGCCCGTGACCGCCTTGATCCAGGCTTGCACCCCAAAGTGCTGGTTCCAGACAATGCCCTCAAAAAAGGGGTAAACAAAGCCCACGATCACCGCCGTGGCGATCAACTGCGGCCAGAACTTGGCCCGCTCGGCAATGCCGCCCGAAATGATGGCGGGAATTGCGGCGGCAAAGGTCAGCAAAAAGAAGAACTTGACCAAGTCGTAGCCGTTTTTGGCGGCCAGTTGTTCGGCCCCCACAAAAAAGGTGGTGCCATAAGCCACGCTGTAACCCACCACAAAATAAACCACCGTCGACACAGAAAAGTCCACCAAGATTTTCACCAGCGCATTGACCTGGTTTTTTTTGCGGACCGTGCCCAACTCTAAAAATGCAAAACCCGCATGCATGGCCAAGACCATGATGCCGCCCAACAAAATAAATAGCGCATCTGCGCCCTGTTTCAGTGCTTCCATGACCATCTCTCAAGGTTTTTTGATTTAAATTGGTGCATAAAGGGTTTCCCAACCCTTGGCGCACCAAACAAAAGCAAGAAGTAGGCCCAAATTAATGCACGCCTGCAAGGCAGTCCCACACCCCTCACGTAAGATGCGCCATCTTTAACTTGGTGAAAAAGCCCTATGGAAGCCTTCCTGGTCTCGACGGGCATTGTGGCCCTGGCTGAAATGGGTGACAAAACCCAACTCTTGTCCCTGGTGCTGGCCGCCCGTTTCCGCAAACCCTGGCCCATCGTGTTGGGCATTTTGGTGGCCACACTGGCCAACCATGGACTGGCTGGCGCTGTGGGCAGCTGGGTCACCACGGTGATGGGCCCCGAAGTGCTGCGCTGGGTCCTGGGCGCATCGTTCATTGCGATGGCGGTGTGGATGCTCATTCCAGACAAACTGGACGACGATGGGGGGCAAAGCTCTCCCCGCCTGGGTGTTTTTTTAACGACCGTCGTGGCCTTCTTTTTGGCAGAAATGGGTGACAAAACCCAAATTGCCACGGTCATGTTGGCCGCGCAATACAACGCTTGGTTCATGGTGGTTGCAGGCACCACCTTGGGCATGATGCTGGCCAACGCACCGGTCGTGTGGCTGGGTGATGCCATCACCCGGCGCGTTCCACTGCGCCTTGTTCACAGGATATCGGCAGGCATTTTTGCGGTGCTGGGGGTGATCGCCTTGTCGGGCTGGGGGGCGTGACCTGCTTTCAGGGTGGCCTGCACAGCGCTTTTCACCGAACAGGCCCCGAACCGTCTGACTGTTCGGTGGTTCAGTCGATCTTGGCCCCAGAAGCCTTGACCACTTGCGCCATGCGCACAAAGTCGGCCGCCAGCAACTTGCTGAACTCGGCATTGCTCATGTCGCGCGGCTCGATGCCTTGCTTGTCCAGGCGCGCCAACACCACCGGGTCTTTGAGCAGCTTGCTCACAGCCGCGTTGATGCGGTTGGCCTCGGCGGCCGGGATGGCTGCAGGGCCCAGAAAACCGAACCACGAATCAAACTGATAACCCGGCAATCCGCTCTCGGCAATGGTGGGCAGCTCGGGCAGGTATTTGCTGCGCTGGGGCGAGGTCACGCCCAACAAGCGCACGCGGCTGTCCTTGGCAAAGGCCAACGCGCCAATGCTGGCGGCAATCACGGCCTGGGCGCGGCCCGACAGCACTTCGTTGATGGCTTCGCCTGTGGCCTTGAGCGGGATGTGCACCACATCAATCCCCGCCAAACCGGTGAAGTAGGCCATGGCCAAGTGCGTGGCGCTGCCCACACCGGCGCTGGCGTAATTCATCTTGCCGGGGTTGGCTTTGGCATGACGGATGAATTCGGCGGTGGTCTTGGCGGGCACGTCAGGGTGCACCATGAGCACGTAGCTCGCGCTGCCAATGTGGGCCAGTGGCGTGAAATCTTTTTGAGGATCGTAGGCCAGCTTGGTATACAGCGACCCGGCAATGTTGTGGCTGGCGGCTGCCGCCACCATCACGGTGCCATCGGCCTCGGCGCGGGCCACATAGCCGGTGCCCACGGTGCCGCCTGCACCTGGGCGGTTTTCCACAATCACCGTTTGGCCCAAGGCCGCGCCCATTTCCTGCGACAGTGCGCGGGCCAAGGTGTCTTGCACGCCACTGGAGGCAAAGGGCACCACGATGCGCACCGTTTTGGTGGATTGGGCCTGGGCCAAGCCCACCGCCGACAGCATGGCCATGCCCAGACTGGAAGCCAAAATTTCACGCCGTTGCATCATTTGAATTTCCTTGAAGTTCGATCAAACCGTTAAATCAATCAGTCCACACACACCCGGTCGGCCAAGCGGCGCATGAAGCGCTCGCACCAAGCCAACTGGCCCAGCGTGACCCATTCGTTGGGTTGGTGCGCCTGCGCGATGTGGCCGGGGCCGCACACGATGGTGGGCACACCCGCTTGGTGAAACAGAGCAGCTTCCGTGCCAAACGACACCTTGCCCGCGCCGCTGGCCGGGTCGACCTCGGCGCAGTCAAAACACAGCTGCGCGATCTCGCTGTCGGCGGCCGTGGCAAAACCGGGCAAGACCGATTTGAGTTCGTGCGTGATGCCGGTGTCTGGGGCTACCGCCTGCATGGCGGGCACCAGGCTCTCGCCAAAGGCTTTGGTCCGGGCAAACAAGTCTTCGGGGGTGTTCAGGTGGTGGTGGCGGATTTCCCACGTCACCTCGCATTGGCGCGGGATGATGTTGAGCGCTGTGCCGCCCGCGATCACGCCGGTGTGGATGGTGGTGTGCGGCACATCGTAAATCGGGTCAAACGGGCCGTTTTGCACCAGCTCGCGGTGCATGCTTTTCAGGTTGGCGACAAACTCGCAAGCGATCTCGACCGCGTTCACGCCCAGAGGCGTGAGCGAAGAATGCGCCTCAAAACCGTGCACCGTGGTTTTGTAAGAGTGCTTGCCCTTGTGCGCAATGACCACCTGCATGCCGGTGGGCTCGCCCACGATGCAGCCTGCGGGTTTGAAGCCTTGGGCCTGCATGTCGGCGATCATGCGGCGCACGCCGATGCAGCCGACTTCTTCGTCGTAGCTGAAGGCCAGGTGAATCGGGCGCTTGAGTTTTCTTTTCAGCAACTCCGGCACCATCATCAGGCAGATGGCGCCAAAACTCTTCATGTCGGTCACGCCCCTGCCGTACATCTTGTCGCCTTTGATTTCGACCTTGAACGGGTCGGTGTCCCAAGGCTGGCCGTCTACCGGCACCACGTCGGTGTGGCCGGACAGCACCAGGCCGCCGATTTTGGTTTCGCCATCGTGTGCGGGCAGCGTGGCCCAGAGGTTGGCTTTTTGGCCGCTGTCGTCGTAGGTGCGGCTGCAAGTGATGCCGAGGTCCTTGAGGTAAGCCTCGGTCCAGTCCAGCAGGGCCAAATTGCTGTCGCGCGAGACAGTGGCAAAGGCGATCCATTTTTCGATCAAAGGCAAAGCGGCCAAGTCTGAGGCCTTGACCGGTGCCAGAGCAGTGTGCGAGAGGGGGGCGTTCATGAGGGACTCCATCCAGAAAAAGCCCGATCAGGGCATTTTCATCTTACAGGGGCCAATGGCCACCCGCGTCACCTTGCCGACAGCATGGCCGTGCTGGAGACCCTAAAGTGAGTCGTCTTTTCATCCAACCTTTGGAGCTTTCATGGCCATTTACGAGTTGCGCACCTATTCTGTGATCGTCGGAAAAATGTCCGAAGTCACCTCACACTACAAAAACGAGGGCTGGCCCGCGCTGTCCAAGCACCCGCAAAAACTGGTGGGCTATTTCACGGGCGATGTGGGGGCGATCAATGAGCTGATCCACGTCTGGAAGTTCGACGACGATGCCGACCGCCGCGCCTTTTGGGCCGGGGTCTATGGCGACGCCGACTTCATGGCGTTCGCTGCCAAAATCCGCCCCCTGATTGCACAGCAGCAAAACAAGCTCATGCTGTCGGCCCCTTGGGGACCGCAGCCTTGAGTCTTGGCGGGGCTTATTGAATCAAATAGCCCCCGTCCACGGGCAAGACCACGCCCGTGATGAAGCGTGCCGCCGGGCTGGCCAAAAACAGCACCGGACCGGCCACGTCTTCTGGTTGGCCCCAGCGGCCCAGGGGGGTGCGGCCCAAAATCTGCGCGGATCTCACTGAATCGTCTTGCAGGGCCTGGGTCAAAGGCGTGGCGATCCAGCCCGGGGCCACCGCGTTCACGCGGATGCCGTCGGCTGCATAGGCAATGGCCAGCGACTTGGTCAGCTGCGCCACGCCGCCCTTGCTGGCGCTGTAGCCGGGCACCAAACCGCCCCCAAAAAAGCTGAGCATGGAGGCGGTGTTGATGACGCAGCCTTGGCGTGCTTTGAGCCCTTCGCGTGCTGCAGCGCATGACCGCATGGTGCCGTTCAGGTTGATGTCTACGGTTTGAGCAAAGACCTCGGGGTCCAGTTCGGCTTGCCGGTGGATCACACCCGCGCAGTTGACCAGCACATCGAGTTCGCCGAACTCACCCAGCACGTTTTGCACATGCTCGTTTTGCCGCACGTCCAGCACATGAAAGGCGACCAGCCGATTGGCGGAGAGGCCTTGTGCCGCCTCCACTTCGGCTGGCGTAGCCCCTGTGGCCGTCACGCTGGCACCCGTGGCGGCAAAGGCCCGGGCAACGGCCGCCCCAATGCCGCTGGTGCCACCGATGATGAAAATTTTTGGGTCTGTGCTCATGAAATTTCTCCCCTGCTGCTTTTAAAAATTCAAGGTGATCACTCCCCGGGCAAGCTGTGCGCCCGTAGGGTTGAGGACGGTCGTCAATCGCCCAAGCGTTGGCCCGTGACCTTCACGACTTCGGGCTGGAAATCGCCCATGCCATACGGGGCGACCACTTCGCCCTGCATCGATGCCCCTTGCACCCGGGCCTGCACGGCTTTGAGCTGCCCGTCGGCCTGAACAAAACTGAAGTGCAAGTCAGGGCCATGCAGGCGCGCACCCAGCAGGGTTTGCGTTTGCCCTCCCCAATTCACGGTACCGCCCACGCGTTGGTGGCGCTGACTCAGGCGCAGCACCGCTGGACCATTCGGGGCCAAGCCCAGCACCGTCCACTGGCCTTGCACCACCGCAGGCACAGTCCAAAAATAGCCCGTGTTGGTGCCTGCGCGGATCACCTGATCGGGTTCCCAATCGCCCATGGAAAAGGTGTTGGACAACACCCGTGTGCCGGGCCGCATGGCCAAAATGGTGGGACGCAACTGGGCGTTCAGCTCTTCCAGCAGGTACATGGTGACCACCGTGGCCTTGGAAAAGTCTTCCTTGAAAATGTCGCCATGCACGATGCGCACGCGGTCGGCCACCCCCGCGCGCTGTGCGTTGCGCTGGGCCAGCGCGGCCAAGTCTTTGTTGTACTCAATGCCCCACGCCCGCGCACCAAACTGCCGGGCTGCCGCGATCGGGATCTTGCCGTCACCCGCACCCAAGTCCACCACTTCGTCACCAGAGCCGACCTGCGCCGCCGTCAGCATTTGCGTGACGAGCTCATCGCGGGTGGGCAACCACATCACGTCTTTGCCCATTTGTCCCAATTTGGGGGTGTAGGTTTCGGGGGGCAGAGTGCTGCAGGCTTGCAAGAACAACATGGCCACGAGGGGCCAAAAACGAGTGAATTGGGGCATGGGCTGAACCAGACAGGGCAAGGGTATTGTGAGGTTTTGGAGGGTAACCGGATTTCAGGGCAAGCGGGTCTATCGAGGTGACAGGGGGGTGTTGTGACGTTTCAAAATCAGGTCAGCCGTGTCATTGGCTTGGGTCCTGAAGTACGCATGTAACGAAGGCGACATATTTCCAGGTGTTAAACAAAGACCATGAAGACGAGTTCAATGCAATTGAGTTTCTTGAGGGTTTTGATCTGAACTCACTGAAGTCATCAACCTATTTTTTGGAGACACACATGATCGTCACTTTGAAGAAAAAACAGCTTTCTTTCAAACCCAGTTTACTCATGGCTGGCGCCGCTTTGTTTCTTGTGCAATCTGCACTGGCGCAACCCTTGCCCAAATCTTCGCCGGAATCCATGGGGATGTCCAAAGAAAGACTGGCGGTACTGACAGAGACCATGAAGCAAGAGGTTTCCAGCAATCGGCTGCCCGGTGCCGTCGTGATGATTGCTCGCAATGGCAAGCTGGTCTATTCGGAGGCGTTTGGCAAAACAGGCCAAGCGGGTGGCGGTGACATGAAAGAAGATTCGATCTTCAGAATCTATTCGATGACCAAACCGCTGGTCTCTACTGCACTCATGATGCTGGTGGAAGACGGAAAAGTTCAACTGACAGATCCGGTCTCCAAATTTCTTCCTGCTTTCAAAAGCCCCCAAGTCAGTGTTCCGTCCATCCATCCCGTATCGGGCGCAGTGACCTTCAAACTGGTGCCCGCCAACAGTGAGCCCACGATTCAGGATTTGTTGCGGCACACATCGGGCATTGCGTATGGCGAACTGACCGCCAATACACCCGTCAAAGATGCTTACACCAAAGCCAAAGTTTTCCTTCCCAGTGTCCCTTTTGACGCACGCGGTGTGACACCCAATGAGATGTCTGAGGGCGTTGGTAAAGCGCCCCTTGCTCAACAACCTGGTACCACTTGGGAATACTCCCTGTCTGTGGATATTCAAGGGCGCGTCGTTGAAGCCGTCAGTGGCAAACGCTTGAACGACTTCATGAACGAGCGCATGTTTGGGCCACTCAAAATGAAGGACACCGGCTTTCATGTGCCTTCAGCGAATGCATCACGATTGGCCCAAGCATTTGACAAGGACCCATTGACCGGCGCAGCCAACGTCTTGATCGACGTTTCCAAAGTGCCAGGCAATGACTCGGGCGGTGCTGGCGGTGTGGGCACAGCGGGTGATTACTTGCGGTACTGCCAAGCCATGCTGAATGGCGGCTCACTGGAGGGTGCGCGGATTCTTTCTCCCTCGACAGTGCGGCTGATGACGGCCGACCACCTTGGCACCGCCATCAACACGACCAGCAACCCGGGTCAACTTTTGCTGGGGAGCAGTGGCTACACCTTTGGGCTGGGTTTTCTGGTTCGATCACAAGACGGTATTGCGCCAGTTCACGGCTCGGCGGGGGAGTTCATGTGGGCAGGTTTTGCCGGGACTTTTTTCTGGGCTGAACCCAAAGAAAAACTGTGCGCTGTTTACATGACGCAGTCACCCAGTCCACTGCGTGCCAGCTACCGCAGGCTGATGAAAAATCTGGTTTCTCAAGCCATTGTCAATTGAGTCTGGCCAAGCCCAACGTCATGTTGGGCTTGGCTTTTGAGGGCAAGTCCATCCGCACGAGCGTGACCGATGTGATGCCTTGATGGGCATGATGTGCATTGTTGACGCTCGATGGCACGTCAACTATTGGGCGCACGCCCTCGACCTTGCAAGGCAACGAAAGGTGTGCCTGTATTGGAGCGCGAGCAGACACCGGTTGATAGCGGCGGCCTACGACCGGCTCTAAGGGGTCATTCGTTATGACGCTTTTGAAATTTCCGAACAAACAGAGATTTGATTCGGGAACATGCGCTGGCCAAGAGATTTTCAAAATCTAAATATTCACCAGATCTCAAACAGGCATTTCCTCATTGGGAATCTTGACATCACCAAAAAGAGTGCATGTCAAACGACGCAACCATTGATGGCCCGGATCGCGATGCAAGCGGCTGTGCCAAAACTGGTGGATTGCACTCTCAGCCACCGGAATGGGCAAATCCCGCTTGATGAGACCAAACGGAACCAGGGTCCGGTCGGCAAAACGCTCGGGCACGGTGGCCATCAGGTCCGAGTGGCTGAGCACATCGCCCAGCGCCACATAGTGCGGCACCGTCAGGCGAAACTGTCGGTGCAACTTTTGATTTTCCAAAGCCACATCCACCCGGCCATGCCCCGTTCCGGCGGCCACGATGCGCACATGCTCGGCCTGCGTGAAGCTGCTCAGGGTCAACTTGTTGCCAGTGGCCAGCGGGTGACCCTGGCGCATGAGGCAAATGTATTTTTGTCGGAACAAGGCCTGCTGAAAAAACCCGGCCTGCAACTGCGGCAACAAGCCCATGGCCAGATCGATGCGGCCGGTGGCCATGTCTTCTTTGAGCGAAGCCTGCGTCACGCTCACCACCAGCAAGGTCACGCCGGGCGCGGCCCGCGTCAAGGCATCGACCAGCACGGGCAAGAAATACATCTCTCCCACATCGGTCATCGCCAAGGTGAAGCTGCGCGTGCTGGTCAAGGGGTCAAAAGCAGCCCTCACATTCAGGGCCTGCTGCAAACCATCCAGGGCCAACGCCACCGGTTCGGCCAACTGCAAGGCATAAGGCGTTGGCGTCATGCCGCCCTGTGTGCGCAAAAAAAGTTCATCGCCCAAATGCGCCCGCAAGCGCCCCAGCGCGCTGCTGACTGCAGGCTGGCTCATGCCCAAGAGCGGGGCTATGACCGACACCCGCTTGTGGATCAAGAGGTGGTGGAACACGACCAACAAGTTCAAATCCAGTTTGGTGATGTCCATGCGATGTCACGCCCAATTTATTTGATTTTCAAATTTCAATTATATTAAAAATCCGATTTACTTAATAAGCAATTCTGCGCATGATGCACGTCAAGTTTTGACCAGGAGCCCTCATGCAGGAACACCCGATCCACTGGGAGACGCCCGGCACCAGCCGCGTGCCCTTTGCCGTCTACACCCATCAGGACAGCCACAAAAAAGAGCTGGAGCGCTTTTTCTACAAGAAGCACTGGAGCTATGTGGGCCTGGAGGCTGAGATCCCCAACCCCGGCGACTTCAAGCGCACGGCCATCGGCGAGCGTTCCGTCATCCTCACGCGCAGCCAGGACGGCCAGATCCACGTCGTTGAGAACGTCTGCGCCCACCGGGGCATGCAGTTTTGCCGAGAGCGGCACGGCAACAAAAAAGAACTGGTCTGCCCTTACCACCAATGGAGCTACGCCCTGGACGGGAAACTGCAAGGCGTACCCTTCAGACGCGGTGTGCGCCAAGACGGCAAAGTCAACGGCGGCATGCCGGCCGATTTCGACCCCAAAGACCATGGCCTGAAGTCACTCAAAGTGGCCACCCGCAGCGGCGTGGTGTTTGCCTCGTTTGACCATGATGTGGAGTCACTTGAAGACTACATGGGTCCGACGATCCTGCGTTACTTTGACCGGCTGTTCAACGGCCGCAAGCTCACGATCCTGGGCTACAACCGCCAGCGCATTCCGGGCAACTGGAAACTGATGCAAGAAAACATCAAAGACCCCTACCACCCCGGCCTGTTGCACACCTGGTTTGTGACTTTTGGCCTTTGGCGCGCCGACAACAAGTCCGAGTTGCGCATGGACGCGCACCACCGCCATGCGGCCATGATCTCCACACGCGGCACCGGCGGCCAGGCCAGTGGCGACAAAGCCCAGGTCACCCAAGTCAGCAGCTTCAAAGAAAGCATGCAGCTCAACGACCCGAGCTTTTTGGACATCGTGCCCGAGCCTTGGTGGCAACTGGGCGAACAGATGCCGACGGCGGTGATGATGACGCTGTTCCCCAGCGTGATCTTCCAACAGCAGGTCAACAGCGTGTCCACCCGCCACATCCAGCCCGATGGCCATGGCGCGTTTGACTTTGTCTGGACGCACTTTGGCTTTAAAGACGACACCCCCGAGATGACCGAGCGCCGCTTGCGTCAGTCCAATCTGTTTGGCCCAGCAGGCTTTGTGTCGGCAGACGACGGCGAGGTGATCGAGTTTTCTCAGCAGGCCTTCGAGACCAAACCCGAGCACCGCATGCTGGTGGAGCTGGGCGGCCGCGATGTGGGTGAGACCGACCACATGGTCACCGAAACCCTGATTCGGGGCATGTACGAATATTGGCGCAAAGTGATGGAGGCTTGATGATGACCAAGACATTGACAGACATGCAAACCTGGTTCGACATCCAGCAGCTTTATGCCGACTACGCCAGCGCGGTCGACAGCGGCCAATGGGACTTGTGGCCCGAATTTTTCACCGAGCAATGCGTTTACAAACTGCAGCCGCGTGAAAACTATGAAAGAGGCTTTCCCCTGTGTACGCTGTCTTTCACCAGCAAGGGCATGCTCAAAGACCGCGCTTATGGCATTTCCGAAACCATCTACCACGACCCTTATTACCAACGGCATGTGGTGGGCGCGCCCATCGTGCGCAAGGTCGAGGACGGCCGCATCCACAGCGAGGCCAACTACGCGGTGTTTCGCACCAAGCTCGACAAGGAAAGCACCGTGTTCAATGTGGGCCGCTACATCGACACCCTTGTGCAAACCCCTGATGGTCTGAAATTCGCGGAGCGCATTTGCGTGTACGACAGCGAGATGATCCCCAACTCCATCATTTACCCCATCTGATCAAGCGCCCCCTATGAGCAACTGGATTGACGTGGCCGCCGAGGCCGATTTGTTTGAAGGCGCAGGCATCGCTGTGGCCCCCGAAGGCCAGGACATTGCGGTCTTCAAACTCGAAGACGGTGTTTACGCCATCAACAACCTGTGCAGCCATGGCAACGCCAAACTGTGCGATGGCTTTGTCGAAGGCCATAACGTGGAATGTCCCTTCCACCAGGCCATGTTTGATCTGCGTGATGGCTCCGTGAGCTGCGGCCCCGCCACCGAACCGGCCAAATCCTGGCCCGTCAAGATTGAAGATGGCCGGGTTTATCTGGACCTGGCCGGTTAAAGATTGACCCTAAACATGACCCATGACATCTCGGTGGTGCCCAGCGGGCTGCGCTTTCTAGCGGGGTCCGACGAAACGCTTTTGAGCGCGGCCATCCGCCAAGGCATCGGCCTGCCCTATGGTTGCAAGGACGGGGCCTGCGGCTCGTGCAAATGCAAACTAATCTCGGGCTCCGTGGTGCACGGCCCCCACCAGTCCAAAGCCCTGAGCGACGAGGAAGAAGCCCAAGGCCTGGTGCTGACTTGCTGCGCCACCGCCCAAAGCGATGTGGTGCTCGCATCGAAACAAGTGACGGCTGAAGGCGGCCTGCCTGTTAAGAAGATGCCGGTGCGCGTGGTCAGTCTGGTGAAAAAATCACACGATGTGATTGAACTCAAGTTGCAGCTGCCTGCCAACGACGTGATGAAGTTCCACGCCGGTCAGTACATCGAATTTTTATTGCGCGATGGTTCGCGCCGCAGCTACAGCATGGCCAATGCACCGCACACCCTCGAAGTGGCCCCACCCACGGTGGAGCTGCACATCCGCCACATGCCCGGTGGCAAGTTCACCGACCCGGTCTTCACCACGATGAAAGAAAAAGACATCCTACGCGCCGAAGGCCCGTATGGCAGCTTTTACCTGCGAGAAGACAACGACAAGCCCATCGTCCTGCTGGCTTCGGGCACCGGATTTGCGCCCATCAAGGCACTGATCGAGCACATGCAGCACCGCGGCATCACCCGCCCCGCCACGCTGTACTGGGGTGGTCGCCGCCCAGCGGACCTGTACATGGCCGATTGGGTGGAGGCCCGCCTGGCCGAGATGCCCAACCTGAAATATGTGCCCGTGATCTCGAACGCCGAGGCCGAAGACAACTGGACAGGCCGTTCGGGCTTCGTACATCAAGCAGTGCTGCAGGACTTCCCGGATTTGTCGGGCCATCAGGTGTATGCCTGCGGCGCGCCCATCGTGGTGGATTCGGCCAAGCGCGACTACGTGGCGCAAGGTGGTTTGCCTGAGGAAGAGTTCTACGCGGACTCCTTCACTTCAGCTGCTGATCAATAAACAGTTACTTGCTTGAACCCAGAACCCTCAAATTTGAAAGTTAGACGATGAACGATCTCGGACGCATCGAAGACCTGCCCCAAGACTATGTGCAGGACCTGCGCAACGTGAACCTGGTGCCGCTGTGGCCCAGCTTGCGCGGCGTGTTGCCCCCCAAAGTCCCCACCCGCCAAACCCAGCCCACTTGCTGGGCTTACAAAGACATCAAGCCCCTGCTGCTCAAAGCGGGCAAGCTGACCCCGATTGAAAAAGCCGAGCGCCGCGTGCTGGTGCTGGCCAACCCAGGTCACGGCCTGGACAAGATGCAAGCCTCTGCCGCCATGTACTTGGGCATGCAACTGCTCATGCCCGGCGAGTGGGCCCC
>JAIXOX010000104.1 GCA_027486555.1 Comamonadaceae bacterium | reverse complement strand
GTGCCCGATGTACCGGGTCTGGTGGTGGGCTTTGGGTTTTCGGGGCACGGCTTCAAACTGTCCCCCGCCGTAGGCCGCGTGTTGGCCCAACAAGCCTTGGGGCTGCCCACCGATGTGCCCTTGGCACCTTATGCGCTGGAGCGCTTCAGAACCGGGCAATTGCTGCATGGCCGTTATGGATCGGGGGCTGTGGCCTGAGGCCTGATGCGCCGCAGGTCACTCGCCTTACCAACGCAGCCAGCGCGCGCCCAGCACCGCACCCAAAGCAGAAACCAAGGCGATACCGCCCTCGTACCAAAGGGCAAAAAACGTCAAACTCGTCTCTGGGCAATGCAATGAATAAATGCTGGCTGCCAAGCTGCCTGCCAGCATGCCCGCGACAGCGCCCGTCAGGGCTGGACGCGTAGGGGCCAGATGTCGCAAGGCCCACAGCAAAGCACCGAGCACGGGTAAAGACAAGGCCACGATGCTGGCCGAGCAGACCTCCCAGGTACCACCCATCCACTGGCCAGAGCGCACTGCTGAATCGGTTTGAAGCAGTTGCAGCATGCCCAGGCTGAGCATGGCCAAGAGCGCCAAGACGATGCCCAACACGGTATGACCGGGCCCCACACCCGGACGGGCCAGACGAAACAAGCCATACAGACTGAAGCCCATCAAGGCTGTGAGCCACAGCATTTTGGTGATGAAGGCCGGGTGCACCGCCATTTGGTCCATCTGAGGGTTCAGGCCGAAAACGGCCAACAACAGCACGCCACAGACCACCGCGCCAAACACCAATTGGCGCAGCAACTGTTGGCGCACGGGTCTTTGCGGCTGCAGCGTGTCGCTGGCCAGCAAGGCAATCAGGTCGTTTGTCTTCATGATTTCGCTCCCCATTTGGCCATCAAGGTTTTCAGACCCCGGTGGATGTTCACTTTGACCGAGGCTTCGCTTTGCCCGGTGCGTTCGGCGGTCTCGGTGATCGACAAACCCATCAAGCGCGTGTGCTCGATGGCCTCGCGTTGCCGCAGTGGCAAATCCGCCAACACAACCTCCAGGTCCTTGTGCGCATCGCTGGCTTCTTCTTCGCTGTCCACCGCCAGGGTTTCTGCCCAATCGTCGATGTCGTCGTGCAGCCCCTCGCGGCGGCCATGGGCGCGCAGATGGTCCACCCATTTGTAGCGCGCAATCGCGTACATCCAGGCCGTCAGGGGCTGGTCGCTTTGGTAGGTGTGGCGCTTTTGGTGGATCGCCATCAGGGTTTCTTGCACAAGGTCCTCGACATTGCTGAGTTGGGATTGCATTCGCTTTTGCAGAAAGCGCCGCACATGGCCGCTCATGAGGCCGAGGGCACGTTGGTAACTGGCGTGATCGCCTTGCAAGGATGGCATCCATGCGGCGTGCAGTTCGGCTTCTTGGGTTTGCAGGCTTTCGCTCAAATCAATTCGTCCAGAGGCGTGAAAAAGTTACAGATACAAAAAGAAACAAATCGCACTAATTTTTTGTAACTTTGCGACGGGTTGGAGCGGATTACACCATGACAGCGATTGAAGAATGCGGCAACGCACAGACGAAAGCGGTCAACAACCCATCTTCCAACTTTCAGGAGTATTTCATGAACAAGCAACACCTCATCACCATCGCCTTGGGCGCTGCCTTTGCCGCAGCCACCTTGTTGCCCGCACACGCTGCTGGCAACCCCTTTGCCGCCAAGACCTTGGACGCCGGTTACCAAGTGGCCCAGGCCGACACCAAGGCCAAAGACGGCAAATGCGGCGAAGGCAAGTGCGGCGCCGACAAGAAGAAATAAGCCGCCAAGTCCGACCAAGGGAAGTCAGCGCCTTGGGGCAGCACGCGTATCGCGTATGTCCCAAGGGGCTGACGGCTCTGCCTCCCCAACATACACATCGAGCAACATGGACATGTCGATCTTTAAACCCCTTCCTGACGCAGTCGCCCCATGGGCGGGCTTGGGTTTTCGACGCGAGTTGATTCCGGCTTTGCAGCAAGCGGTGCCCGAGAGCATTGGCTTTTTCGAAGTGGCCCCAGAAAACTGGGCGGGCATGGGCGGCCGCGCAGGCCGTGATTTTCGCGCCTTCACTGAGCGCTACCCCTTTGTGTGCCACGGCCTGTCTTTGTCCTTGGGAGGCCCTGGGCCCTTAGATGAAATCCTGCTGCGCCGCACCCGAGACTTCATGCGCACACACGGCATCACACTTTTTACCGAACACCTGTCTTGGTGCGCTGACGACAGCCACCTGTATGACTTGCTGCCGATTCCCATGACTGAAGAAGCAGTGCGCTACACCGCAGAACGCATCGCCCGCGCACAAGACATTCTGGGCATGCGCATCGGCGTGGAAAACGCGTCCACCTACATCGCCCCGCCCGGGGCCGAAATGACCGAAGCCGAATTCGTGCGCGCCGTGGTCGAGCAAGCCGACTGCCTGCTGCACCTGGACGTGAACAACATTTACGTCAACAGCCGCAACTTCGGTTTTGACCCACACGCCTATCTGGCGCAGTTGCCGCTGGAGCGTACCTGCTATGTGCATGTGGCGGGCCACTATGTGGAAGACGATGGGCTGGTGATCGACACACACGGCAGCGATGTGATCGACCCGGTCTGGCAACTGCTGAGCCAAGCTTACGAGCGCATCGGCCACGCGGTGCCCACCTGCCTGGAGCGCGACTTCAACATCCCTGATCTGCAGACGCTCTCGCAAGAGGTGGCGCACATCGCCAGCTTGCAACAGCAAGCCTTCGCCACCGCGCCGCAGCGCGTGCACTTTCAAAAGGTCGCGTGATGCTGGCCTTCCAAAAATTCCAGCACCAGATGGCCGCGCACCTGCGCGACCCGCACCACACGCGCCGTCCGACAGGTGTGCCCCAGCGACGCATGGCGGTTTACAACGAACTGCTGTTCAACAACGTGTGTGGTTTTGTGGACAGCTGCTTTCCAGTCAGCCGCCAGCTTTTGGGCGAAGCCCGCTGGCGCAGGCTGTGCCGCACCTTCTACCGCGACTGGCCATCGCACACGCCCTGGTTTCGCGAGATCCCGCGCGAGTTTGTGCGTTACCTTGCGGAGCACCACATGACCCAACCCCTGCCACGCTGGCTGGCCGAGATGGCCCGTTACGAATGGGCCGAGTTGGCGGTGGACGTGATGGACGTCACCCCGCCTGCACACAACCCACAGGGCGATTTGATGGAGGGCCGCGTGGTGCTCAACCCGGCGCGTGTCGATGTGGCCAGCGAATGGCCCGTGCACCGCATCGGCCCCGACTGGCAACCCCGCCAACCGGAGGCCACATTTTTGGTGGTGTTTCGCGATGCACAGCTGAACGTGCAATTTGCTGAAATTAACGCCGTCACGGCCCATGTGCTGGCCCTGCTGGACCAAGGCCTGAGCGGCCAACAAGCCTTTGCGCAATTGGCCACCGACATGCAGCATCCCGACCCGCACGCCTTGCAAGGCTTCGGCGCACAACTCCTTACTAGCCTGCGCGAGCAGGGCGTCTTATTAGGAACCCAGACATGAACACCCCCCAACACTTGGTCCGCAAGGGCCTGGATGCACTCGACCACTTGGGCCTGTGGATCGGCCTGCTCAGCCTGCGCCTGTTGCTGGCTTGGGAGTTTGGCGAAGCCGGGTTCGAGAAGCTGCACGGCAGCAACTGGTTTGCCGATATTCAAGACCAGTTTCCCTGGCCATTCAAGCTGATCCCGGCGGACCTCAACTGGGCTTTGGCCACAGGCTTTGAGATCGTGGGTGCCATCGCTTTGGTCATCGGTTTAGGCACACGCTCTTTCGCTACCTCGCTCATCGTGCTCACCGTAGTGGCCATGCTCAGCGTGCACTGGCCCGAGTCCTGGTCCACCCTGAGTGAGTTGCTCAAGGGCTATGCGCTGAGCAACGACGGCTTTGGCAACTTCAAGCTGCCCGTGATCTACATCGCCATGCTGCTGCCGCTGGTGCTCATGGGGCCGGGACGGTTATCGCTGGATGCGTGTGTGCAGGCGCGCTGGCAATCCAACACTCGGTTGTGAATGGGTCACATCCGGGCGAAAGGGAGGGTCGAAAGATCCAACACCACAACCATGCCTCTTGGGCTTGGCTTTAGAAATCAAAGGAGATCATGATGAGATTCAATCGATGGGTATTGGCTGCATGTGCAGCGGCGGCTTTGGCAGCCTGTGGGGGCAATGACAATTCTGATCCCTCCATCAACGTTCAGTTGAACGGGCTGGAAAATCTGGGTGCAAGCTCCGTGTACGAGGGCTGGCTGATTGTCAATGGGGCTGCAAAAAGTGCGGGCCGCTTTACGGTGGATGACCGTGGTGTGATGAGCCAAACCAACTTCAAAATCGCCAGTGCCGATATCGCAGGGGCTTCGACCTATGTGTTGACCATCGAGCCGAAAAACGACACCGATCCAGGGCCAACCAAAACGCATTTGGTGGCTGGCAATTTTGATGCGGCCCGCACCCAGGCTGCCCTGAGCGTGGCGCACTCAGCAGCTTTGGGCACTGATTTTACAAGTGCTGCCGGAAAATTTTTCCTGGCTGCCCCCACCCACAACAACCCAGCCACAGATGACCAGGGCATTTGGTGGATCGATGCCAGCTCGGGAAGCATGCAAGCCGGCTTGAGCTTGCCGAAGTTGCCTGAGGGATGGGTTTATGAGGGATGGGTGGTGGTGGATGGCAAACCCGTGACCACCGGGCGTTTCACCAGTGTGACAGGCGCAGACAGTGATGGCGCAGGATCTACTGCAGGCACCGCCGCTAAAGCGCCGCCATTCCCAGGGCAAGATTTCATCAACCCCGCCAAAAAACTGCCCGGTGGCATGGCCGTGATTTCGATCGAGCCTGAGCCAGACAACAGCCCAGCGCCGTTTTTGCTCAAACCCCTGTTGACCAACCCGATTGGCAGCGGCACAGGTCCTGCTAACGGCCAAACGATGCTCAACCAGGCCAGCAAGCTCAACCCGACAGGGACAGTCACCATCGTGCGTTGACACTCTCCTTCAAAGAAGGCGACCCACGGGTCGCCTTTTTTTTTGTGCCTGAAGGAGCTAAGCCAGTAACTTTTCAAGGGCCTGATTCGAAATGATGGATACCGGCGTGTGCAGGCTCTTTTCGCCTCCAACCGCAGACCGGTGAACTTAAGACAAGGAACAACCATGACCCAAACCCTCGCCCCCAATACCCTCGCGCTTTTGACCTTGGCCCTGAGCGCCTGGATGGCCCCAGCCCATGCGCTGGACATCGCGCCCTACAGCGCCCAAGTCTTGGCGCAAAAGCAGCAAGCAGGCGAAGCCCTGAGCCTGCACTTTCACGCCAAGTGGTGCCCCACTTGCTTGGTTCAAGAGCGGGCATTCAACACATTCAAGGGCGATGCGGCCGTGCCGGGCACCTTGCTGATGGTGGACTATGACAAGGAGCGTGAACTCAAGCGCGAGATGGGCATTCGCGCGCAATCGACCTTGATCGTGTTCAAGGGCCAAGAGCAAAAGCACCGATCGGGTGGTGTGACCGACCCGCAGGCGTTGAAGGCGGCTTTGCTGTCGGCCCAGTAAACATTTCACCTGATTTGAAGAGCACCACATGGATCTGGCCATCAGTCACCTGGGTTTGAGCTTGCTGGCCGGCAGCTTGACCACTTTGTCGCCTTGCGTTTTCCCCATCTTGCCCATGGTCTTGGGTGGGGCTGCGCAGGGCAATCGCCTGGCCCCTTTGGCCATGGGCTTGGGCATGGCTTTGTCTTTTGCGGGCATTGGGGTTGTGATCGGTGCCTTGGGGCCGGTGATTGGCCTGGATGGCGACCATGTGCGCTGGTTTGGCGCTGTGCTGCTGATGACCTTGGGCGTGATGATGTGGGTGCCTGCGCTCAATGAGCGTTTCACCCAATGGATGATGCCCTTGGCCAGTGGTGCCAACAACATGTCCTCGCGCTTGCAGGGCGACACGCTGTGGGGGGCGTTGCTTTTGGGCGCGGTGTTGGGTCTGGTTTGGAGTCCTTGCTCCGGCCCCTTGCTGGCATCGGCCTTGACGCTGGTGGCCAGCGAAGGTGGAGCGCTGCGGGGGGGGCATTGTGTTGGGCATCTTCGGCCTGGGTGCGGCCTTGCCTTTGGTGGCGGTGGCTTACGCCTCGCGTCGGGGCTTTCAGGCGGTGCGCGACAAAGTGCTGGCGCATGGCGACAGGGTCAAGAAAGTGTTTGGCGGTTTGATCTTTCTGGCCGGTCTGGCCATTGCCAGTGGTGGCGACAAGTGGTTAGAGGCGCAAATCGTGCCCTTGCTGCCCGAAGCCTGGTTGCGAGCCACCACGCTGTTTTGAAGACCCTTGAGGTACATTTCCTCCAACTGTTTCTTGACCCTCACATCCATTCCATGAACGCCACTTTGCTCACCAACCGCCGCCAAGCCTTGACCTTGCTGGGGGCGAGTGCCTTGTCGCCTTGGGCGGCCCATGCGGCCACCCCTTGGCCCGACACCCTGCGCGCCGCACGCGGCCAAACTGTGTACTTCAACGCCTGGGCGGGCAGCGAGCGCATCAACGCTTACCTGCAATGGGTGGCGGGCGAATTGCAGCGCGACTTTGGCGTCAAGTTGCAGCATGTCAAGATCAGCGACGCGGCCGATGTGGTCAAGCGGGTGCGCGCCGAAAAGCAAGCAGGCCGCAAAGACACCGAAGGCACGGTGGACCTGATCTGGATCAACGGCGAAAACTTCGCCGCCATGAAACGCGATGCTTTGTTGTCTGCGCCCTTTGCCCAAACCCTGCCCAACTTCCAGTGGGTGGACACCGTGGGCAAGCCCACCACGCTGGTGGATTTTTCGGTGCCCACCGACGGGCTGGAATCGCCCTGGGGCATGGCGCAGCTCACGTTTTTTGCAGATCGCCAGCGCCTGCCCCAACTGCCGCAAAGCATGAACGAGTTGTTGGCCCTGGCCCGCAGCCAGCCGGGGCGCATCACCTACCCGCGCCCGCCCAACTTCCATGGCACCACCTTCGTCAAGCAGGCGCTGATCGAGCACGCGCCCGATGTCAAAGCGCTGGCACAGCCCGTGACCGCCGCCGTTCTGGAAGCGCAAGCTGCACCGCTGTGGCGTTTTCTGGATGCGTTGCACCCGCACCTGTGGCGCGGTGGCAAACAGTTCCCGCAAAACTCGGCCGCGCAGCGCCAGATGATGGCCGACGGCGAGCTGCTGCTGGCCCTCACGTTCAACCCCAACGAAGCCGCCAACGAAATCGCCGCCAAGCGCCTGAGCGCCACGGTGCAAAGCTGGCAATTTGCCAAGGGCACGATTGGCAACACGCACTTTGTGGCCATCCCCTACAACGCGCCCAGCAAAGCGGGCGCGCAAGTCGTGGCCAACTTTTTGCTGTCGCCTGCCGCGCAAGCGCGCAAGGCCGACATCGACGTGTGGGGAGACCCCACGGTGCTCGACGTGACGCGCCTTCCTGCGGCTGAACGCGCCCGATTTGCATCTGCTGTGCGCCCCGGGCAACTGGCCCAAAGCGCCCCCGCGCTGCCCGAGCCCCACGCCTCGTGGGTCGATGCGCTCGAAAAAGAATGGACACGCCGCTACGGCGTGTGACATGCCCAACTTGAAGGTGATGGGGCCTTTGCTGCTGGCGCTGCTGGCGGCCGTGCCCATTGGCGCGGCGCTGTGGGCGGTGGGCGCGCAAATGCTCGACGCCGCTGCTTGGCAAGCCTTGTGGATCGATCCGCAAATTGGGCGCGCCTGGGGCATGACGCTGTGGACCGGTTTGGCCTCGACCGCCTTGGCCTGGATCACGGTGGCGCATGTGCTGGCCAGCGGCTTCATCCGCCAACAACTGGGGCGCTGGCTGTCGCATTTGCCTGCCTTGCTGGCCACGCCGCACGCGGCCATGGCCATCGGGCTGGTGCTGTGGCTCTCGCCCAGCGGTTGGGCGCTGCGGCTGGTGTCGCCGGGTCTGACGGGCTTTGACGCACCGCCGCCGT
Source organism: Comamonadaceae bacterium (assembly GCA_027486555.1). Taxonomy (GTDB): domain Bacteria; phylum Pseudomonadota; class Gammaproteobacteria; order Burkholderiales; family Burkholderiaceae_C; genus Limnohabitans_A. The sequence continues at coordinate 1,297 of JAIXOX010000104.1, read as the reverse complement.
GGTTCACCACACAAGACCCTTGGGGCTTGGGGCTGATCCTGGCGCTGTGGCTCAAAGAGGTGCCGTTTTTGCTGTGGGTGGCCGCCACCCAAATGCAGCGCGAAGACCTGCGCCGCCGCTGGCAAGCCGAATACGCGCTGGCCCAAACCCTGGACCGCACCCCCGCACAAGCCTTTGCACAAATCATCTGGCCCCAACTGGCCCCGCGCCTGCGCTGGCCGCTGCTCGCGGTGCTGGCCTATGGCCTCACGGTGGTCGACATGGCGCTCATCATCGGCCCCGCCACACCGCCCACCTTGGCAGTGTTGGCCTGGCAATGGCTGAGCGATGCCGACCTGCTCACGCAATCACAAGGCGTGGCGGCGGCGGGGTGGTTGACGGGCACGGTGTTGGTGGCGGGCGTGCTCACGGCTTGGCTTGTAGGAGCCGCGCCCTCGCGGCGAATGCGGGGGTATGGCCAGCGCCTGATGCTGGCTTGGGCAGCGCACCTGCCCAAGCCAAGTTTTGTGCTGGGGTCGTCGCCGAATGTCGTTTGGACTCTGATCCTCACCACCTACGCCGCCGTCTGGTTCGCCCTGACCGTGGGCAGTGTCTCGGGCGTGTGGCCTTTCCCCCAAGTGTGGCCCGAGCTGTGGACGCTGGGCGCCTGGCAACAAGTGGCCAACAGTGCGCACACCGTGTGGACCACTTTGGGCTTGGGCGTGGCCTCGGCCAATGTGTGTTTGCTTTGGTCGGTGGCCTGGCTGGAGCTGGCCCCGCGCCGCTGGCAGCAGGCCTTGCAACCCTGGTTCTTGTTGCCGCTGGTCTTGCCTTCGGTGCTGTGGGTGGTGGGCTTGTACAGCCTGGCGCTGCACACACGGCTTGAAGGCCAATGGCTGGGCCTGTGCCTGGCGCACGCGGTCATGGTCTTGCCCTATGTGCTGCTGGCGCTGGTGCCCGCGTATCAGGCGGTGGACCCGCGCCAAGCCGCGCTGGTGGCCAGCTTGGGCCATGGCCGCTGGGTGTATCTGTGGCGCGTGAAGTGGCCATTGCTCAAACGTGCCATCGCCTCGGCTTGGGCCGTGGGCTTTGCGGTCAGCGTGGCGCAATACCTGCCCACGCTCTATGTGGGCGCGGGCCGCTTTGCCACCGTCACCACCGAAGCCGTCACCTTGGCCGCGGGCGCGCAACGCTCGCTGATGAGCGCCTACGCCGCGCTGCAAATGCTCTTGCCCATAGCCGCCTTTGCGCTGGCCGCGTGGCTGGGCAGGTCGCGCCGATTTGAGAAGATCGCCCCCATGAAAGCCACACCATGACC
>JAIXOX010000032.1 GCA_027486555.1 Comamonadaceae bacterium | reverse complement strand
GGCGCGGCCATGTGCGCTTCCCAGCGGGCTTGCCAGGTGTTGCGGCTTTTGAGGCGGCGCACCACACCAAACTGCGCAAACTCGGTCCAGCCCACGCCTGCACTGCGGCACCAAGCGCCCACTTGCAGGTCGCGCTCGTAGGTGAAGGCGTTGCCGGTTTCTTGGTGCGCCAGCAATTGGGCAAAGGGCGCCTGTGCATGCAGCGCGGCCAGCACCTGCACTGCAGGCCCCATGCGCACCTGCAAGCGGCCGCCCAGTGAGCGCAGTTCTTGGTCCAACTCAGTCAGAGATTCGCGCACAAATTCAAAGTGCTGCAAGGCGGCATCGGGCTGCGCCCACAGATCCGGCTCGACGATGTACAGGCACAGCACCGGCCCAATGGCTGCAGCGTGCGTCAATGCGGCATGGTCATGCAGGCGCAGGTCGCGTTTGAACCAAACCACCCGGTAAGTCATGGCTTGGCGTCCTGGATGGAAGACCTCGGTCCCAGCCCGCCAGGCCCGGTGCCGTATCGCGCTGAATCGACGGTCACACATGACAGCAATTCAGAAGGCAGATCGGGTGCTTGTTGGCGCAGGTAGCGGCGCACCAGGTCACCGCTGTGCCAAGGGGCGGTCGATCCGCTCCACACCGCTTGGTCTTGAACCTGCCATTGACCGGCTTTCAGGCGCAACACCACCAGACTGGGATTGAGGGTGTCAAAGACCACATCTGCCACAGTCCATTCTCCCCATTGCTGCAATTGCAAAGCGCGTGCACTTTGCGAATCGGGCAGGCTGTGTTGGCGGATTGCATTGATCACCGCAAGGGCGCCAGGGTCTTGTGTTGGCAAGGTGTGAACGGCGGTGCAATGGCGACGCCATTGCAGCACCTGATCTGCCGCCCATCCGCGCACATCCAAGCGCAAGCCATTCACCTCCAGCAAGCCGCGGCCGTCTTGCTGAACCCAATCCACATGGGTGTCGATCACCAACAAACTGGTGAGGACGATCAGCACAGCACCCACATGGCGTTTCATGTGCTGTCAGCGCTGATCAGGTGCGCTGGGCAATGTGGGGTTTGCGGCGCGGCACCGGGCCAATGACCCCATCTTATGAATATCAAATAAGTCATTTTTGGCTAATTTCAAATGATTTGAAAATTATTGGTTGTTTTGTGACTGAGTGGTCATAGAATATCTCATCATTAACGGAGAACGCCATGATCCTCAAGAAAACAGTCAAAGCCCTTGATATTGCTGTGTTCATCACGTCGCGTTCAGTGGTCAAACCAGTGACCACGGAAGAGATCGCCAGCGGCTTGTCTTTGTCGTCTTCATACACTGAATCGATTTTGAAAGAGCTGCGTGAAGCCGGCTTGATCCGTGCCCACCGTGGTCCAGGGGGCGGCTACCAGATCCGGGGCAATCCTGAAGACATCAGCTTGTGGGATGTGGTCAAGCATTTTGAAGAAGTGCACAGCTTCGACGCGCTTTACCCAGAAGGGGATCACCCCATGAAAAACCTCGAATCCGATATCCAAATCACCATGCAGTCCTTGCTGCAAGCCCAAAGCCTTTCGGATGTGGCCGTGCCTTTCATGCCGCCTGATGCGCGCGTGACTTCGATGATGGGCCAGTTCAGACTCAAACCACTTCCTGCCCCGGTCATGCCCCGTGCGCCGAACTCGGTGTTTCAGCTCAGCATGATGATGTGAGTTGTCAATGCGGGACCCAGGCAAACTCTTGCAGCTGGTCCAGGGTCACGTATTGCAAGGCTTTTTGGTGGGTGCTTTCCAGCACAACATAGGGAGCCACTCCCGCTTGAAAAGCTTCCAACCATCTCAGGGCGCAAAGACACCACCGGTCTCCCGCTTTCAGGCCAGCAAAGCGGTGTGATGGTCGAGGCGTCATCAAGTCGTTGCCTCTGGTTTTGGAGAAATCCAAAAATGACTGGGTGACTTTGGCACAAATCACATGGGTACCCACATCTTCGTTGCTGGTGTTGCAGCAACCATCCCTGAAATAACCCGTGAGCGGGTCATATGAGCAGGGCATCAATTCGCCACCGAGAACATTCAAGCCGGAGCGGGTCATGGGTTTCCAAATACTAAGTTGGCAGGATTGAGATTGTGGGGTCACTTGCTCAGTTGAAGCGTTGCTTGTGTGCAATAGGTTCTTGCGCTGCAGGGTTTTTGCATCCAAGCGGGTGAGATGCGCACATGACAGTGGCTTTAATCCGTGAGAAATAAAATGTCTGGGCATGTTCATCACGGGGTGCAAGCTCTTGTGGGACGGTCTGGACTGAGCAAACATTGTTAATCCATCAAGGAGATTTTTCATGAAAGCAGCCTGGTACAGCCGCAACGGCGAAGCCCAAGATGTGATGGTGCTGGGCGATTTGCCCAAACCCAATGCGCAAGCCGGTGAGGTGCTGGTGCGCTTGGCCACTTCCGGCGTGAATCCGTCGGACGTCAAGTCGCGCCGTGCCCGCCCTGTGGGTGACCCTTTGATCGTGCCGCACAGCGACGGGGCAGGCGTGATCGAAGCGGTGGGGGCCGGTGTGCCCGCCTCGCGCGTTGGAGAGCGCGTCTGGATATGGAATGGTCAGTGGCAGCGCGCTTGGGGGACTTGCGCCGATTACATCGCTTTGCCCGCCGCACAAGCGGTGAGTTTGCCCGACAGTGTCGATTTTGCCGCCGGGGCGTGTATGGGTATACCCGGTCTGACCGCCGTGCAGGCGGTGATTTTGGCCGAGCGTTTGAGCGGTGATCTGCGTGGGCAAACGGTCTTGGTCACCGGGGCCTCATCGGCCGTGGGCCACTACATCACGCAAATGGTGACGCAGGCTGGCGGTCGTGTGATCGGCACCGTCGGCTCCGAGGCCAAGGCGGCGCACGCCCAAGCGGCAGGCATGCAAGAGGCGATTTTTTACAAAACCGAGCCGGTGCCCGAGCGCGTGAAAGCCCTCACCCAGGGCCGTGGTGCCGATGTGATCATTGACATGGATTTTTCGACAACAGCGGCTTGGGCCAGCGAGGGCGCATTGACTGCGCACGGGCAAGTGGTGTGTTATGGCTCCAACGCGCTGTCGGTTCCACTGCCGTTTCGGCCTTGGTTGTACCAGTCGATGGGGGTCAAATTTTTCCTGGTGTACGACTTGACCGCAGCCGATCGGCAAGGGGCTGTGGCGCGCTTGTCGGCGATGCTGTCTGCCCAGCAGTTGCAGCACTGTATTGGCGCGCGCTTTGCGCTCAACCAGGTCGCTTTGGCGCACCGCACGGTCGAAGCGGGACAAACAGTGGGCAATGTGGTGATCGATCTGTAAGCCATGCTTTGCGCTGATGGCTCTGGCCGTCAGTGCTGAGAAGACCTGCCGCCTTGGCTCTGGGGATCCCCCTTTTGGTAGCTTGGTTTGCCGTTATGCTAGTTGGGCTGTTTTGTGCCTTCTTTTTGCATTGATTTTTTTGATTGTCCATGGCTACATCTCCCAAATCCCTCTCGGGCTTGGCCCCGTTTTTCAAGCCCTACCGCTTGGCCATGGGCTTTGCCGCTTTGTTTTTGTTGTTGGCTGCCGCGACCACATTGGCTTTTCCGTGGGTGCTTCGTCAATTGATCGACCAGGGTTTGGCCAATGGGGCCACGGCTGAGCAGTTGTCGGGCAATTTTTTGCAGTTGTTTGTTGTGGCAGTGGCATTGGCCGTTTTTTCTTCGGGGCGTTACTACACCGTGAGCTGGCTGGGCGAGCGCATCACGGGTGACTTGCGCAATGCGGTGTACGGCCATGTGCTCAAGCAAAGTCCGGACTTTTTTGAGACCACCCAGTCGGGCGAGGTGCTCTCGCGCCTGACCAATGACACCACTTTGGTGCAAACTGTGGTGGGTTCTTCTTTTTCCATGGGCCTGCGCAATCTGGTCATGGGGGCGGGGGCGCTGATCATGCTGGTGTGGACCAACCCGGTGCTCATGCTCCAAGTGGTGGCCGTGTTGGCGGCGGTGATTTTCCCCAGTGTGTATCTGGGGCGACGTGTTCGGCGCTTGTCGCGTGCCAACCAAGACCGTGTGGCCGATTCGAGCGCCATCGCTTCTGAGGTGCTGAACGCCATCAGTGTGGTGCAAAGCTACACCGCCGAAGGCCGCGAAACCGAGCGCTTCATCGACTCCACCCAACGCGCCTTGGGCACAGCGCTGGGGCGCATCCGTGCACGCGCCGTGCTGGTGGGCTTCATCATCATGGCTTCCAGCGCGGTTTTGCTCTGGGGCTTGTACATGGGCACGTTGGCTGTGCGCGCAGGCACCAGCACTGCGGGTCAGTTGGGCGAAACAGTGTTCTACGTCATCTTGCTGGCCAGTGCTTTTGCGGTGCTGGGCGAGGTGTACGGTGACTTGCTGCGCGCAGCGGGCGCAACAGAGCGTTTGATGGAGTTGCTGCACAACGAGTCCAACCTCAAGTCGGCTCCCCAAGCACAACAAGCGCCCTGGCCCCAAGGCGGCTCCTCTGTGCAGCTGGAGTCGGTGCGTTTTCACTACCCCTCACGCCCCGACACATGGGCGCTGGATCAGCTCAGTGGCCAGATTCAGGCAGGCCAGACCGTGGCCGTGGTGGGCCCCAGTGGCGCAGGCAAAACCACCTTGTTCGATCTGCTCATGCGCTTTCACGATCCGCAGTCGGGCCGCATCGTGCTCGATGGTGTGCCGATCGACCAAATGGACTTGCACGACCTGCGTCACCGCATGGCCATCGTGCCGCAGGAGCCGGTTATTTTTTCGGGCACGGTGATCGACAACATCCGCTATGGCAGGCCAGAGGCCAGCCTGGACGAGGTGCATGCCGCAGCCGAAGCGGCTTACGCGCGGGAATTCATCCGCGAACTGCCCGAGGGTTTTGACACCTATCTGGGCGACCGGGGCGTGCGCTTGTCGGGCGGGCAACGCCAGCGCATCGCGATTGCGCGTGCCATCCTGAAAAACCCGCCGCTCTTGCTGTTGGATGAAGCCACCAGTGCGCTCGATGCGCAAAGCGAAAAAATGGTGCAAGCGGCCCTGGACAAAGCCATGGTCGGGCGCACCACCTTGGTGATTGCTCACCGATTGGCCACGGTGCAGCGCGCCGATGTGATCTGGGTGCTTGAGCGTGGACGCCTGATGGAGCAAGGCACCCACACCGAGTTGCAGGCCAAAGGCGGTTTGTATGCCAGCTTGGCGGCCTTGCAGTTCAGCGCGAACCACTGACAGCCGCCAGCATTCAGGCCAAAAAAAAGCCGCTGTACAGCGGCTTTTTTTCGCATCTGAAAAAAATCAGTTGCGGTTGTCGCGGTAACCGCTGCCGTAGCCTGTGCTGGGCTCTTTGGGCTTGGAGATGTTCACCACAATGGAACGACCACCGACCGACATGCCGTTCAGGCCTGTGATGGCCGATTGAGCCTCTTCAGCGCTGGACATTTCAACGAAAGCAAAGCCTTTGGAGCGGCCGGTGTCACGGTCCATCATGACTTTGGCCGACAACACGCCGCCAAACTCGGAAAAATTTTGACGCAAGCTGGCGTCGTCGATGGTGTAAGGCAAGTTGCCCACGTAAATTTTGCTGCTCATGGTTGAGCCTTTCAGAGAGGTGGCATGCCAGTTTTGAGGACAAAACGGCATGCAGGGAAAAAGCGGTTTCTTGGAAGATTCCGCCAGGAAAAGTGCCATGCCTTGCGGCATGGGCACATTTATGGGGTGCTTGGGCTTGTTTGCAGCCAGTCGCGTGTCAGGTCAAGGACCCGACGTGCCGCCTGTTGGGTCGAAGCACAGGGTTTGGGGGCCTCGTCGGGCTTGAAATCCAGGCCTTGAAGGACTGCAAACACATGCCGGGAAGGGCAGCGTGTGGGCTTGCGGCTGTGGCTCAAATTGAAAGGGGATGTCGGCGGCAAAGCGACGGTTGTGCCTGTGCGGGGAGTCAGCTGAGAAATCAAAATCAAACAAATGGCAAACCATCCGGGGGTTTGCTGAGAGCTGTTGAGAAAAATACAGGTCTTGCAGCTCAGCAGGACGTGCAGTTCGATGTGAATCGAAAAAGAGAATGACTGGGAAAATGGCAGGGTGTCAAACCGGTCACATCACCAGAAGTTTCCGATTATATTCTTCAATGTGCTAAAAGTAAAATTCTTTATTTCAAAAGGTTTTATTGATTCGGCTCGGTCAAGTTTTAATTTTTCTTTGTCATCCCGGCCTTGAGCCGGGATCCAGAATGCACTACAGGTCTTTGCAAAAGACAGTGCTCAAAGCTGGATCCCGGGTCTTCGCCCGGGATGACAAAGGAGGGAAAACAACACAGGCCATTCATATTTCATCGGGCCGCATCAAAAATGTGATGTCTTGAGAAAGTTGTGGAAAAGTGGCGCAAGCATGAAGATTGCCAGCCGGTCAGAACGGGGCATTCCTATAAAATAAAGCATGATTAAACGAAAAGGCATCATCCTCGCAGGCGGCTCTGGCACCCGTCTGTACCCCGTGACCCAAGCGGTGAGCAAGCAGCTCATGCCGGTGTACGACAAGCCCATGGTGTACTACCCGCTCACCACGCTCATGTTGGCGGGCATTCGCGATGTGCTCTTGATCAGCACCCCCCAAGACACGCCGCGGTTTACCGAGTTGCTCGGTGACGGCAGCCAGTGGGGCATGAACATCCAGTATGCGGTGCAGCCCAGTCCCGATGGTCTGGCTCAAGCCTTCATCATTGGCAAGGACTTTGTGGCCCAGGACCTGAGTGCGCTGGTGCTGGGGGACAACATTTATTACGGCCATGATTTGGTGAAGCTTTTGGCCAGCGCCAACGAACGCACCCATGGTGCCAGCGTGTTTGCGTACCACGTTCACGATCCCGAGCGTTATGGGGTGGTCGATTTTGACCAGCAGCAACGAGCGCTGAGCATCGAAGAAAAGCCCAAGACACCCAAAAGCAACTATGCGGTGACGGGTTTGTATTTTTACGACAACCAGGTGTGCGACATCGCCGCCGACATCCAGCCTTCACCGCGTGGCGAGTTGGAAATCACCGATGTGAACAAGCGCTACCTTGAACTGAACCAGCTCAACGTCGAAATCATGGGCCGAGGCTATGCCTGGCTGGACACCGGTACGCACGACAGTCTGCTGGAAGCTGCAGGTTTCATTGCCACGCTGCAAAAGCGCCAAGGCCTGATGGTGGCTTGCCCCGAGGAAATTGCATTGACACAGAAGTGGATCGATGCGGCGGCCGTGCAAAAACTGGCGGCACCACTGGCCAAAAATGGCTACGGTCAGTATTTGTTGAATTTGATCAAGTGAATGCCACGCAGGTCGGCCGCTTGGGCCGTGACCTGCGTGTTTAAAAATCCCATGCCGGCGCTCAAACCTCTGGCCCACCCCACCCCATGACATGCCTTACACCGTCACCCCCACGGCCTTGACCGAAGTTTTGATCCTGGAGCCCCAGGTGTTTGGCGACGCGCGTGGGTTTTTCTTCGAATCCTTCAATCAGCGCGACTTCGCTGAAAAAACCGGCGTCCAACTGCCTTTTGTCCAGGACAACCACAGCAAGTCGGCGCAAGGCGTTTTGCGCGGTTTGCACTACCAGATTCAAAACCCCCAGGGCAAACTGGTGCGTGTGGTGCAAGGCCGGGTTTTTGATGTGGCGGTGGATTTGCGCCAAAGCTCGGCCACCCTGGGCCAATGGGTGGGGGTGTATCTGGACGCAGACAAACACCAGCAACTGTGGGTGCCTCCAGGTTTTGCCCATGGTTTTGTGGTGCTGAGCGAAACGGCTGAATTTTTGTACAAAACCACCGATTACTGGTACCCGGCCCACGAGCGCAGCTTGCGCTGGGACGATCCCACCCTTGGCATCGAGTGGCCCATGCTTGGCCTGCCGCAATTGGCAGCCAAAGATGCGGCGGCCCATCTTTGGGACCAGGCTGACAAATTCGCCTGAATCCCTGCCAGCACCCCATGCCCTGTTCGGGGACAAGCCAGGCGCAAGGCGGTTTTGCCACCATTCGAACAGCTCCAGGCGCCTGCACTGTGGCGCAAAACGTGCGTGTTTGACTGCAAGGACCGCAAACCGCCACCTCGGCCTTCAATAGCCCTTTGGATTTTGCGATTGCCAGCGCCATGCGTCTTGGCACATGCGTTCCACCCCCAGTTGGGCCTGCCAGCCCAGGGCTTGCTGGGCCAGGCGGGTGTCGGCGTAGCAGGCGGCCACGTCACCGGGGCGGCGCGGCGCAAACTGGTAGGGCACAGGCACACCTGTTACGCGGGCAAAGGTCTCGGCCAGTTCTTTCACGCTCACGCCGCGCCCGGTGCCCAGGTTGACGGTGATGCTCGCTTGCTGGTTGTGCAGGTAGTTCAGCGCTGCCAAATGCCCCAAGGCCAGGTCGACCACATGGATGTAGTCGCGCACGCCTGTGCCATCGGGCGTGGGGTAGTCCTGGCCAAAAATGCTCAAAAACTCGCGTTGCCCCACGGCCACCTGGGTGATGAAGGGCATCAAGTTGTTGGGGATGCCGTTGGGGTGTTCGCCGATGCTGCCGCTGATGTGCGCCCCCACGGGATTGAAGTAACGCAGGATGGCTACATGCCAACGGGGGTCAGACACTTGCAGGTCGCGCAGGATGTCTTCGCACATGAGCTTGGTGCGTCCATAGGGGTTGGTTACGCGCAAGGGGCTGGTTTCAGTGATGGGCACTTGCTCGGGGTCGCCATACACCGTGGCCGATGAGCTGAAAACGATGCGGCGAACGTCTGCACGGTCCATGGCTTGCAACAGGGCCAGGGTGCTGCCGATGTTGTTGTCAAAGTAACGCAGCGGATGCGCCACGGATTCGCCCACGGCTTTGAGACCGGCAAAGTGGATAACGCCTTCGATGGGGTGGTCTTTGAAGATTTGGTCGAGGGCCGCGCCATCGCGCACATCGGCCTGCACAAAGCTCACATGGCCACTGGCCAGTGCCTGGATGCGAGCCAGCACCTCGATGCTGCTGTTGACCAGGTTGTCCATGATCACCACGCGGTGGCCCGCGTTCAGGAGTTCAACCGCTGTGTGCGAGCCGATGTAGCCCGCGCCGCCGGTGATGAGGATGGTGTTGGACATGATCGTCAAACCACCACGGAGATTTTGCTGGCCGCCTCGCGCGCCCGTTGCAGCGCGTTGGGGCCTTTGGCCAGGGCCACCGCCATGCGGCGGTACGGCCGTGTGGTGGGTTTGCCAAACAAACGCACGTCCACACCGGGCTCACTGAGCGCCGCTTCAACGCCGGTGAAGTTCGGGTGTGTGCCTTCCTTGTCGGCCAGCACCACGGCGCTGGCACCTTCCACGCATTCGATCAGAGGAATCGGCAGGCCCAAAATGGCGCGGGCGTGCAAATCGAATTCGCTCAGGTTCTGGCTGATGAGCGTCACCATGCCGGTGTCGTGCGGGCGGGGGCTCAGTTCGCTGAAGATCACTTCGGTGGGCGTGACAAAAAACTCCACACCAAACAGGCCTGCGCCGCCCAAGTCGGTGGTGACTTTTTCGGCCATTTGCTGCGCTGCGAGCAGGTGCTCGGTTTTCATGCCTTGGGGCTGCCAGCTGTATTGGTAATCGCCGCGTTCTTGCACATGGCCAATGGGCGGGCAAAAGAGGGTGGGGCCATGGCGCTGGCGCACGGTGAGCAAAGTGATTTCATAGTCAAAGTGAATGAATTCCTCGACGATGACTTTTTGGCGGTCGCCGCGCATGCCGGCGCAGGCGTAGTCCCAACTGGCTTGCACATCGTCGGCCGTCTTGGCCACGCTTTGGCCTTTGCCCGATGAACTCATGACCGGCTTGATGACGACCGGGAAACCGATGTCGGTGGCTTTGGCCAGCAGCTCGGCGGCCGAATCGGCGTAACCGAATTGGGCGGTGCGCACACCCAGACCCACCGCCACATCGCGGATGCGGTCGCGGTTCATGGTCAGGTTGGCGGCGCGGGCACTGGGGATGACCTCAAAGCCTTGTTTTTCCACGTCGAGCAGCACTTCGGTGCGGATGGCTTCGATCTCGGGCACGATCAAATCGGGCTGGTATTTGGCGATGGCGGCGCGCAGCGGGGCTTCGTCGAGCATGCTGAAGACACAAAACTCGTCGGCCACTTGCATGGCGGGCGCACCGGCATAGCTGTCGCAGGCCATCACATGGCAGCCCAGGCGCTTGGCGCTGATGACGAATTCTTTGCCGAGTTCACCAGAACCCAAAAGCAGTATTTTTTTCATGGGGATAAGAAGGGTAGAGAGCGCACACAGTCCTCATTGTTGCTCAGTTGCCTGACACACAGCCTGCAGATGGACCGATCTTGACCTGCATCATGGGCGTGCACCGCACCGATCCCCACAATGGCCCGTATGAATGCTGTTTGGACCTGGATTCGCCAACATGGCGTTAAATTGTTGTGGGGCGTGCTGGCCCTGTTTATTGGCGCTGCCATGTTGCGCTGGTGGGTGGGGCCTCAGGTGCAGACTGAGGCGGTGCAGCGCCGTGATGTGCTGCAAACCGTCGTGGCCAGTGGCCGCGTCGAGACACCGCACCGGGTGAACATCGGCGCGCAGATCACCGGTACCGTGGCGCGTGTGCCGGTGACCGAAGGGCAAGTGGTGAAGGCGGGCGATGTGCTGGTTGAATTGGTCGGCACCGAGCTGCAGTCTGCCCGGCGTCAGGCCCAGCAGGCCGTGCTGCAGGCGCAAAACCGGCTGCGGCAGATGAATGAGTTGCAGGGGCCAGTGGTGCATCAAACGCTGCGCCAGGCACAGGCCAGTTTGGACACGGCGCGGGCCAGTTGGCAGCGCAATCAGGCGTTGTTTGAGCAAGGCTTCATTGGGCAGGCGGCGCTGGACGAGTCGCGCAAGGCTTTGGCACTGGCCGATGCCCAAGCGCAGGCCGCTCAACAACAAGTGACGTCAACCCGGGCCGGTGGCGCTGAGCACAGCCTGGCCCTAGGGGCGGTGCTTGAGGCTCAGGCCAATGCAGAAATTGTCAACGCCAAGGCCCGCTATGCGGTCATCCAGGCCCCTGCGAGTGGGCAGCTCATTGGCCGCAACGTGGAGGTGGGCGATGTGGTCCAGGCGGGCAAGGTCTTGATGACTTTGTCGCCTGAAGGGGCCATGCAGTTGGTGGTGCAGATCGATGAAAGGAACCTGCGCCTGATGGCGCTTGGGCAGCAGGCGCTGGCCTCGGCCGATGCCTACCCGCAGCAGCCATTCAAGGCCCAAGTGGCCTACATCAACCCCGGTATCAATGCCCAGACCGGCGCGGTAGAAATCAAGCTGGAAGTGCTGGAGCCCCAGAAGGACCTCAAGCAGGACATGACCGTGTCGGTGGACTTGGTGGTGGCACGCCAACCACAGGTGTTGGCGCTGCAGGTGGCCCGTGTCAACGAGATCAGCGGGGCCTCGCCTTGGGTCTGGCTGGTGCAGGCGGGCCATGCGGTGCGTCGCCCGGTGCGGCTGGGCTTGCGCGGTGGTGCGTGGGTGGAGGTGCTGGAGGGCCTGCGTGAGGGCGATGCTGTGGTCACATCGCCCACTGCTTTGCGCGAAGGCCAGCGCGTGCGTGTTCAACCTTGATCGGGCCGCAGCATGTTCAAGCCCTGGGTGCCGTTTGAGTGGATTGTGGCGATCCGTTTTTTGCGCGAAGGCCGGATGCAGACGGTGTTCATTTTGGTCGGCGTGGCCATTGGGGTGGGCGTGATCGTGTTCATGTCAGCGCTGATGGCGGGCTTGCAGAGCAACTTCATTGCGCGGGTTTTGTCGGGGCAGGCGCACATTCAGCTGTTGCCCCCCAAAGAGGTCACGCGCACTTTGAACGGGGTCATGCCCGGCGAAGTGAATGCCGCCATCGTGCAGCCGCCTTTGCAAAGGCTCAAGTCGATGGACCAATGGCAATCCTTGCTCACCACTGTGCGCGACATGCCCGATGTGCGCATGGTCTCGCCTGTGGTCGGCGGTTCGGCGCTGGCGGTGCGCGGCAGTGCCAGCCGTGCCATCAGCCTGACGGGGGTGGAGCCCGAGGGGTATTTCCAGATCGTCAAGCTGCCCGACAAAATCGTGCGGGGCACGGCGCGCTTGACGGGGCAGGACATGCTGATCGGCACCGATTTGGCCAGTGACCTGGGCGTGGATGTGGGGGACAAGCTGCGTGTGGCCAATGCCGCAGGCGAGGCCACCAGCTTGACCATCAGCGGCGTGTTTGACCTCGGCAACAAGGGGGCCAACCAGCGCAGCACCTTTGTGGCGCTGCGCACCGCGCAAAGTCTGCTGGGTTTGTTGGGCGGGGTGACCAGCATCGAAGTCACCGTGCGCGATGTGTACGCGGCCGAAGTCGTCGCCCAGCGCATTCAGGCGGTGACCGGGGTGCAGGCCGACAGCTGGATCAAGACGGGGGCTCAGTTTTTTGCGGCGGTGAGTGCACAAAGCACAGCCAACACGGCGATCCGGTTTTTTGTGGGCTTGTCGGTGGCCTTTGGCATTGCCAGTGTGCTGGTGGTGTCTGTGGTGCAAAAGTCGCGCGAGATCGGCATCCTGCGGGCCATGGGCATTTCACGCGGTCAGGTGCTGCGTGTGTTTTTGCTGCAAGGGGGTTTGCTGGGCTGGGGTGGTGCGGTGTTGGGCTGCGTGGTGGGTGCTTTGGGGCTGGTACTGTGGCAGCGCCTGGCCTTGAATGCCGATGGCACGTCGCTGTTTCCGCTGGTGCTGGACCCGGTGCTGTTTGCGGTGGCGCTGGGCTTGGCCACGCTCACGGGCCTGGCGGCTGCTTATGCACCGGCTTTGCGGGCGGCCCGGTTGGACCCGGTGGAGGCCATCCATGGCTAGCTCGGATGTGGTGGTGGGCCTGCAGGGCGTGCGCAAGGCCTTCAACGTGGGCACCGGCATCGAGACCGAGGTGCTACACGGCATCGACTTGACGCTGAACAGGGGTGACTTTTGCGCGGTGATGGGGCCCTCGGGCTCGGGCAAAAGCACCTTGCTCAACATCATTGGTTTGCTGGACCGGCCGACCTCGGGTTTGTTGCAAATGGCGGGCGAAGAAACCACGCTGCTGGCTGATCAGGCCCTGACGCGTTTGCGCGGGCACCACATTGGTTTTGTGTTCCAGTACCACCACCTGATCTCGGCCTTCACCGCGCTCGAGAACGTGATGATGCCCATGCTGGGCGCGGCCGGTTTTCCGAACCCCGAGATGCGCGAGCGGGCCGAGGCCCTGCTGGAGAGCGTGGGCCTGACGCCCTGGAAAAACAACATGGCCAACAACATGAGTGGCGGGCAGCAGCAGCGCGTGTCTTTGGCGCGGGCCTTGGCCATGAACCCGGCTTTGCTCTTGGCCGATGAACCCACGGGCAACTTGGACACCCAAAGCGCCGATGCGGTGTTTGCGCTGCTGCGCCGCATCAACCAAGAGCAGGGCACCACCGTGCTGCTGGTCACCCACAACCCACAGCTGGGCCAGCGCTGCGACAAGACCATCCAGGTGGTGGATGGCCTGATCCAGATGGATTGACCCGGCCCGTTGAAGTCTGGCGCAACAGGCAAGGCACGGATTTTGTGAGAGCCCTGCCCTCGGGGCGAGGGGCGGTGGTCTGCGAGGGTTTTCGCGACGAGGGCGTCGCTCCTACAAATATCGCCCCTGTGGGCGATGCCTATTTGCCTTTGTGGGAGCCCCACCCTCGGGGCGATGGGGCGTGGTCTGCAAGGCTTTTCGCGACGAGGGCGTCGCTCCTACAGGGACAAAGCCCCGCATGTTGTGGGAGCCCCGCCCTCGGGGCGATTCGTCGTGGTCTGCGAGGGTTTTCGCGACGAGGGCGTCGCTCCTGCGGTGGGGTCAGATCAACAGGCGCTGGCCGCTTGGGCGGCAATGGTTTGCAGCTGCGCGGCCGTCAGGCGGTTGCCGTGCTGGCTGACCACCGCAGCGGCTGCGCGGTTGGCCAAGGCTGCCGCTTGCGCCGGGCTTTGGCCGTGGGTGATGCCGTACAAAAAGGCACCGGCAAACATGTCGCCTGCGCCGTTGGTGTCCACTGCCTTGGTGGGCACGGCGGGCACTTCAATGCGTTGCTGGCCTTGCAGGACGATGCAGCCTTGGGGGCCACGCGTCAGGCACACGGTTTTGGCCAAAGCCGAGAGCTGACCAATGATGGCGTCCTGCTCGGTGCTGCCGCACCAGGTTTGGGCTTCTTCTTCGTTGGCAAACAAATAGTCCAGGCCGTCGCCGATCATGGCTTCGAGGCCAGCGCGGCAGAAGTTGATCATGCTCACATCGCTGAGGGTGAGCGCCGTGGCCACTTGGTGTGCGATGGCGATTTGGCGCCCTTGGACTGCAGCTTCCAAGCCCGTGGGCGAGGCGGCCAGGTAGCCTTCCATGTAATAAATTTTCGACTTGGCGATGTCTTGCGGGTGCAGGGCCGAGGCGTCCAACTGCGAGGTGGCGCCCAAAAATGTGCACATGCTGCGCTCGGCGTCGGGGGTGACCAGCACCATGCAGCTGCCGGTTTGGCCTGCTTGCGCCTGTGTGTGGGTCAGGTTGGTGGCCACGCCGTTGGTTTGCAGGTCCTGGCTGTAAAAAGCGCCCAGCTCGTCGTTGGCCACGCGGCACGAATAAAACGCTTTGCCGCCCAATTGGGCCAGCGCCACCACGGTGTTGCCCGCCGAGCCGCCACCGGTGCGGCGGGCGTGCAGGCCTTGCACATGGGTCAGCAGTTCGGCGCGTTGGGGGGTGTCGATCAGCGTCATGTGCCGCTTGCTCACGCCCATGGCGCTCAGCAGTTCATCGGAGACTTCGTATTCGGTATCGACTAGGGCGTTGCCAATGGCGTAGAGGTGGTAGTGGGACATGGGTGGCAGGGTGTTGGTGTAAATCGATGAGTTTACCGACCCTTACATCAATCCTGCTTCGGCCATCGACAGTGCCTGCCCTTGCCCCACGATGATGTGGTCCAGCACGCGCACATCGACCAGCGCGAGTAAAGCCTTGAGGGTCTGGGTCAGGTGTTCGTCGGCCCGGCTGGGCTGGACTGAACCGCTGGGGTGGTTGTGCGACAGCACCACAGCGGCGGCCTGGTGGTGCAGGGCGCGCATCACGACTTCGCGTGGATACACCGAGGTCTGGCTGAGCGTGCCGCGGAAAAGCTCTTCCATGGCGACCATTCGGTTTTGATTGTCCAAAAACAACACCGCAAAAACCTCGTGGTTTTTGTGGGCCAGTTGCAGCTGGAGGTATTGTTTGACAGCGCCCGGCGTGTGAAAAGCCTCGCGTTCTTTCAGGCGCTGGCTCAGGGCACGGCGGGCCATCTCGAACACGGCCAGCAGCTCGGCCTGTTTGGCTGGCCCCAAGCCTTTGACCAGTTGGAGTGACTGCACTGTGGCATTGAGCAAGCCCGCGATGCCGTCTGCGCCCAACAACTCTTCGGACAGCTGAAAAACGTTTTTACCCGCCATGCCTGTGCGCAGCAAAATGGCCAACAGCTCCACATCGCTCAGCGCCTGCGGTCCACGGCTGAGCAATTTTTCGCGCGGTCGCGCATCTGCCGGCAAGTCCTTGATGCTCATGTCTTGCCCCTCCCCGGAGCGGCCATCGGTCCTTCTTGCCCTTTTTGTAGAGCGGGTTGGCCGGGCTTTTTACAATAATGTCTTCTTTATGCCCGTTTGGCCGCGTTTGCGGCATTCCAGAAAACCCTTATGTCCATTGTTGAACCCGCCTCTTTTTTGACGCTTCACTACCGCCTGGCCGGGCCACAGGGCGACATCATCAACACCTTCCATGAAAAGCCTGCCACTCTGTCGCTGGGTTCGGGCACCTTGTCGCCCGCCCTTGAGCAGCGCTTGTTGGGCTTGGCCGAAGGCACGCGGGTGGTGATGGAGATCCCGGCAGGCGAAGCTTTTGGCGATCACATCTCGGACATGCAGCAATGGGTGGCCCGCAAGCTGCTCAACGAATTGGGTGATCCGACCGAAAAATACGCGGCGGGCGATGTGGTGCAATTCCCCACACCTGACGGCTTGGGCTCGTATGCCGGGACGGTGCTCGAAGTGAACGCGGAGGGCGCGGTGAAGTTTGACTTCAACCACCCCTTGGCCGGTCAGCCTGTGACCTTTGAAGTTGAACTGATTGGAGTGCTGTGATGACATCTGAAGTGCTGTTGGCCGAGCCGCGAGGCTTTTGCGCCGGGGTGGACCGCGCGATCGACATCGTGGAACATGCGCTCACCAAATTTGGACGGCCGATTTACGTGCGGCACGAGATCGTGCACAACACCTATGTGGTGGATGATTTGAAAAAAAAGGGCGCGATCTTCATCGAAGAATTGTCCGATGTGCCGCCCGGGGCCACGCTGATTTTCAGCGCCCATGGGGTGAGCCGGGCGATCCAGGATGAAGCGGTACAGCGCGGATTCAGGATTTTTGACGCCACTTGCCCCTTGGTGAGCAAGGTGCACGTCGAATTAGCCAAGCTGCACAAAGAGGGCTATGAATTCATCATGATCGGCCACAAAGGCCACCCCGAGGTGGAGGGCACGATGGGCCAACTCGACAGCGGCATCCATTTGGTGGAAGACGTGGAAGATGTGGCGCATGTGCAACCTGCGCAGACCGCCTTGCTGGCGGTGGTGACGCAAACCACCCTGAGCGTGGACGATGCGGCCGAGATCGTGTCGGCCGTTAGGGCGCGCTTTCCGCAGGTGCGCGAGCCCAAGCAGCAAGACATTTGCTATGCCACCCAGAACCGGCAGGACGCCGTCAAGCTGATGAGCCCGATGGTGGACGTGGTGATCGTGGTGGGCAGCCCCACCAGTTCCAACAGCAACCGATTGCGCGAATTGGCCGACCGCTTGGGCACGCCCGCCTACATGGTGGACAGTGCGGCTGACCTGGACCCCGCTTGGTTTGAAGGCACTCTAAAAGTGGGGTTGACCGCTGGTGCCTCGGCCCCGGATGTGCTGGTACAAGACGTCATTCAGCGCCTGCGTGCCATGGGCGCGGTGTCGGTGCGCACGCTGGACGGCATTCAGGAAACCATCAAGTTCCCGCTGCCCAAGGGCCTCAAGCTGGACGCCACAGAAAACCCGGAACCCGGCTCACTACAATCCCCCCATGCTTGATATTGTTCTACTCCGCAAAGATCTGGACGCCGTGGTCGCGCGTTTGCAGACCCGTAAAAATCCCCAACTCTTCCTGAATGTGGACGCCTTTCGCGTTTTGGAAGGCGAGCGCAAAACCCTGCAAACCCGCACCGAAGAGCTGCAAAGCCAGCGCAACAGCCTGTCCAAGCAAATTGGCATGCTCAAGGGCAAGGGCCAGCACGCCGAGGCCGATGCAGTCATGGCCCAAGTGGGCGCGATCAAGGACGAGCTGGACGCTTCGGCCCAGCGCCTGGAGGTGCTCCAGGCCGAACTGCAAGACCTGCTGCTGGCCGTGCCCAACTTGCCGCACGAGAGCGTGCCGGTGGGCGCGGGCGAAGAGGGCAACGTGGAGGTGCGCCGCTGGGGCACGGTACGCAGTTTTGACTTTGAGCTCAAAGACCATGTGGACATCGGCGAAAAGCTGGGCTTGGACTTTGCGACCGGCACCAAGTTGACCGGCTCGCGTTTCACCTTCATGCGTGGCCCGGTCGCGCGTTTGCACCGGGCGCTGGCGCAGTTCATGCTGGATGTGCAGACCTCTGAGCACGGCTACACCGAGTGCTATACGCCTTACATCGTGAACGCCGACACCTTGCGCGGTACCGGTCAGCTGCCCAAGTTCGAAGCCGATTTGTTTGCTGCCAACAAAGGTGGTCAAGAAGGCGAAGAAAGCCAAGCGCTGTACCTGATCCCCACCTCGGAAGTGACACTCACCAACGTTGTGCGCGATGAGGTGCTGGCCGAGGCCGATTTGCCCATCAAGCTCACGGCACACACCCCGTGTTTTCGGTCGGAAGCGGGCAGTGGTGGACGCGATGTGCGCGGCCTGATCCGCCAGCACCAGTTCGACAAGGTCGAGATGGTGCAAATCGTGCACCCCGAGCACAGCTACGAGGCGCTCGAAGC
Organism: Comamonadaceae bacterium; assembly: GCA_027486555.1. GTDB lineage: Bacteria > Pseudomonadota > Gammaproteobacteria > Burkholderiales > Burkholderiaceae_C > Limnohabitans_A. Next base: position 456 of record JAIXOX010000032.1, on the reverse strand, counting down.
CATGACCGGCCACGCCGAAGCCATTTTGCAAAAGCTGGGCCTGCCCTACCGCGTGATGAGCCTGTGCACCGGCGACATGGGCTTTGGTGCCAGCAAGACCTATGACCTGGAAGTCTGGGTGCCCGCGCAAAACACCTACCGCGAGATCAGCTCGGTGTCCAACTGCGAGGCCTTCCAAGCCCGCCGCCTGCAGGCACGCTTCAAGAACGCCCAAGGCAAGAACGAGCTGGTCCACACCCTGAACGGCTCGGGCTTGGCCGTGGGCCGTGCGCTGGTGGCGGTTTTGGAGAATTACCAAAACGCCGATGGCTCCGTCACGGTGCCTGAGGTGTTGAGACCGTATTTGGGCGGTTTGGAGACCCTCCGGGCCTGATAGAATATCTGCTTCGACAAACGAAACCGAATCCGGAGGGGTGGCAGAGTGGTCGAATGTACCTGACTCGAAATCAGGCGTAG
>JAIXOX010000021.1 GCA_027486555.1 Comamonadaceae bacterium | reverse complement strand
CATCGCCCCGAGGGCGGGGCTCCTACAAGGGAGAAGCACATGGCGTTTACGCGAACGCTTTTTTTAGACCTTTTCATCCTTGACCATACTGCCTCATCGGAGAGGCGACTCGGGCACAATCAACCCCCATGTCTGAACGCGTCATTCCGCTGGTTGACCAGCGCCATCCCAGCTTGCCTTTGCCCCCTGTTTTTGCGGGGGCTGATCTGAGCCAACTGCCCTTGGACGCTCTGCGCCGCCCCTTGACCGATCTGCGCATCAGCGTCACTGACCGCTGCAACTTCAGGTGCAGTTACTGCATGCCCAAGGAAATCTTTGACAAAGATTACGCCTACCTGCCACACAGCCACTTGCTCAGCTTTGAAGAAATCACCCGCATTGCCACGGTGTTTGTGGGGCGCGGGGTGCGCAAAATTCGCCTGACCGGTGGCGAGCCCCTGCTGCGCAAGAACATCGAAATCCTGATCGAACAACTGGCTGGCCTGCGCACCCCCGACGGTCAGCCGCTGGACCTGACCCTGACCACCAATGGCTCGCTGCTGGCGCGCAAAGCCCAAAGTCTGAAAGACGCCGGACTGCAACGCGTCACCGTCAGCTTGGACGGGCTGGACGATGCGGTGTTCCGCAGCATGAACGACGTGGACTTTCCGGTGGCCGATGTGCTGGCCGGGATCGAGGCGGCACGGGCTGCAGGTCTGGGGCCGATCAAGGTCAACATGGTCGTCAAACGCGGCACCAACGAACACGAAATTTTGCCCATGGCCCGGCATTTCCGGGGCACGGGCATTGTGCTGCGCTTCATTGAATACATGGACGTGGGGGCGACCAATGGCTGGTGCATGGACGAGGTGCTGCCCAGCGCCGAGGTGGTGCGCCTGCTGCAAACCGAGTTGCCGCTGGTGCAACTCGACCCGTCCGCCCCCGGCGAAACGGCCGAGCGCTGGGGCTACGCCAACGCACAGGGCGAGCACGACCCGACTTTGGGCGAAATTGGCGTCATCAGCAGCGTGACCCAAGCCTTTTGCGGCGACTGCAACCGCGCCCGCTTGTCCACCGAAGGTCGCCTGTATTTGTGCCTGTTTGCCAGCCAGGGCTACGACCTGCGCCAGCTCTTGCGCGACCCGGCGCAAAGCGACAGCGCGCTGGCCGCCACGGTGGATGCGATCTGGCGCGGTCGTACCGACCAATATTCGGTGCTGCGCAGCCTGCGCGGCCCCGACACCGCCAGCGGCCCCGACACCGCCAGCGGCCCCGGCCGCCGGGTGGAAATGAGCTACATCGGAGGCTGAAGGCCATGAACAAGGACACACAGGCCGTCACCGGTTTGATCCTCGCCGGTGGCCGCGGCTCGCGCATGGGCGGCACCGACAAAGGCCTGCAAAACTTTCACGGCCTGCCCCTGGCTTTGCAAACCCTGATGCGCCTGCAACTGCAAAGCCAGCCGCTGCAAGAGGTGCTGATCAACGCCAACCGCAACCTGGCCGCCTACAAATCGCTGGGCGTGCCGGTCTGGCCCGACAGCATCGACGGCTTTGCCGGACCTTTGGCGGGCTTTCTCACCGGTCTGGAGCGCTGCGAAACGCCGCTCTTGCTCACCGTGCCTTGCGACACGCCCTTGTTTCCCCTCGACCTGCTCGAGCGCCTGCTGGCCGCCCTGAAGGCGCAAGACGCCGACCTGGCCATGGCCGCCGCCCCTGAAGCCGACGGCACGGTGCGCCCGCAACCGGTGTTTTGCCTGCTCAAAACCGAGTTGCTCGAAAGCCTGGTCAAGTTCACCCAAAGCGGTGGCCGCAAGATCGACGCCTGGACGGCCCAGCACCGCTGCGCCATCGTGCCCTTTGACCTGCCCGGCGACAGCCCTCAAGCCTTTTCAAACGCCAACACGCTGGCCGAGCTGCAGCAGCTCGAAGCCCTTTGAATCCATTCGCCAAACGATGGCCGCGCAGACCATGACCACGCCCCTTAGCCTGAACGACATCGCCGAACGCCTGCAAGGCTACGACCCGCAAGCCCTCTCGGCCCGCCATGTGAACAACTTTCTGGCCCAGCTGGTGCAGCCCGTGCGCGAGCAAGAAACCTTGTCGCTGATGCAGGCGCATGGCCGCATCTTGGCGCAAGACGTGGTCTCGCCCATCAGCGTGCCACCGCACGACAACTCGGCCATGGACGGCTACGCCCTGCACAGCGCTGAACTGCTGAGCGACCGCCCCACCCCATTCACGGTGGTGGGCACCGCATTTGCAGGTGCAGCCTGGCAAGGCGCCCTGAAGGCGGGCGAGTGCGTGCGCATCATGACCGGGGCCATCATGCCCGCAGGACTGGACACCGTGGCCCCGCAAGAGTTGGTAAAAACCGAAGGTGACACGGTCCTGATTCCACCAGGCCTGCTGCAGCCGGGCGACAACCGCCGCCTGTTGGGCGAAGACCTGATGGCCGGGCAGCCGGCATTGCGTGCAGGCACACGCTTGAGCCCCGCAGCCTGTGGCCTGTTGGCCAGCCTGGGGCTGCCCACCGTGAGCGTTTGGCGCAGACCCAAGGTGGCCTACTTTTCAACCGGCGACGAAATCCTGAGCCTGGGCGAAGCACCCCGCGAAGGCGCGGTGTACGACAGCAACCGCTACACCGTGGCCGGCATGGTGCAGGCGCTGGGTTGCGAGTTGATCGACATGGGCGTGGTGCGCGACGACCCGGCGGCCTTGGAGCAAGCCTTTGTCGATGCCGCCGCACAAGCCGACGCCATCATCACCAGCGGCGGTGTGAGCGTGGGCGAGGCCGACCACACCAAGGCCATGATGAAAAAACTGGGCGATGTGGCGTTTTGGCGCATCGCCATGCGCCCTGGCCGCCCCATGGCCGTAGGCCGCATCACCCAAGGCCATCGCTCAACCGTGCTGTTTGGCCTGCCCGGCAACCCGGTGGCGGTGATGGTGACTTTTGCCGCTTTTGTGCGCCCCGCCCTGCAGCAGCTCATGGGCTGGCAAGCGCCAGCTTTGCCCCTGCTCAAAGCCAAAAGCACCGGAGCGCTGCGCAAAAAACCCGGCCGCACCGAATACCAGCGCGGCATCGTCAGCACCAACGCGGCAGGCGAGTTGCAAGTCAGCATCACTGGCAACCAAGGCTCGGGCGTGCTCAGCTCCATGGTGCAGGCCAACGGCCTGATCGTGCTGGGCCATGCCCAAGGCAACGTGGCCGTGGGCGACGAGGTCGATGTGATGATGTTTGACGGGCACCTTTGAGCCGGGGGACTTCATTGCCATGAAAAAAGCGGCCTGGGCCGCTTTTTTCATGTCTCGTACGCATCGCGTACAGCGCCTGTCGCTCAATGCACAGCCGACTCAGGCGGTGCTTCATGCGCCACCGCCTTGTTCGGCCCCGGCACCGATTTGCGGGCCAGCAAAGAGTACATGGTGGGCACCACAAAAATGGCCAACAAGGTGCCCAAGCTCATACCGCCCACGATCACCCAGCCAATTTGCGTGCGGCTTTCAGCGCCCGCACCGGTGGCCAGCGCCAGCGGCACCGCCCCCAGCACCATGGCCCCGGTGGTCATCAAAATGGGGCGCAATCGTTGGGCCGAGGCCTTGATCAAGGCTTCTTGCATCACCATGCCCTGCTCGCGCAACTGATTGGTGAACTCCACAATCAAAATGCCGTGCTTGGTGATCAAGCCCACCAGCGTGATCAGGCCGATTTGTGAGTACACATTCAGCGATCCGCCTGTGAACTTGAGGGCCAAAAGCGCCCCGATCATGGACAAGGGCACCGACAACATGATCACAAACGGGTCCACAAAGCTCTCGAATTGCGCCGCCAGCACCAAAAAGATGAAGAACAGCGCCAACACAAAGACAATCACCAAAGCCCCCTGCGAACTTTTGAATTCGCGCGAAGTGCCGTTCAGCTCGGTCGTATAACCGGGCTTGAGCACCTTGGCTGCTGCTTCGTCCATGAACTTGATGGCTTCGCCCAGCGAATAATCGGGAGCCAAGTTGGCCGTGATGGACACCGAGCGGCGCTGACCAAAGTGGTTCAACTCGCGCGGCGACACACTCTCGCGCACCTTCACCAGACTGGACAGCGGGACCATGGTGTCGTTGCGGCCACGCACCTGGATCACGTCGATGTCATCGGGCGTGTTGCGGGCCGACGGCAAGGTTTGCACGATCACGTCGTACTGCTCGGCATCGCGTTTGTAACGCGTCACCACCCTGCCCCCCAGCATGGTCTCGATGGTTTTGGCCACCACTTCGATGCTCACGCCCAGCTCGGCAGCTTTCACGCGATCGACTTCGATGCGCAGCTCAGGCTTGTTCAAGCGCAAATCCACATCGGGCGACAAAATGCCCGGGTTTTTGGCCACCTCGTCCATCAACAGGCGTGTCAGCTGGTTCAAGTTTTGGTAGCTGTCCGAGGTCTGAATCACGAAGTTCAAAGGTCGCTCGCGAAAACCCTGACCCAATGAAGGCGGCGTGATCGGAAAGGCATTGACACCTGGGAGACTGTTGAATTTGCCCCCCAGTTCACGCGCTATGTCCAGCGTGGAGCGTTGACGCTCGTCCCAGTCCACGGCACGGTAAACCACCGAACCCTGCCCGACCGTCGGGTTGCCGATGTTGGCAAAAATCCGGTCGAACTCGGGATAGGCTTGGCCGAACTTTTCCAGCGAACGGGCATAGCGGTCGGTGTAGTCCAGCGTAGAGCCATCAGGCGCGTTGACGGTGGCCAAAATCACGCCCCGGTCCTCCAAAGGCGAGAGTTCTTGCTTCATGGTGGGGTAAATCAGCGCAATGCCCACACCCGAGGCCAGCATCACCAGCACCACCACCCAACGGGCGCGCGTCAAGATGAAGCCCAACAAGCTTTCATAGCCATTGGACAAGGCCGTGAGCCTGCGCTCCATGAAACTGTCAAACCAGCTGGGGTTGTGGTTGTGGCGCAGCAATTTGCTGCTGAGCATGGGGGCCAAGGTCAAGGCCACAAAGCCCGACACAATCACCGCCCCTGCCAGAGCCAGTGCAAATTCACCAAACAGCTTGCCGGTGCGCCCTGGCGTGAAGGCCAAGGGCGCAAACACAGCGGCCAAGGTCAAGGTCATGGCGATGACGGCAAAACTGATTTCCCTAACGCCCTTGATGGCGGCCGAAAACGGGTCCAGCCCTTCTTCGATGTGCCGGTAAATGTTCTCCAGCACCACGATGGCATCGTCCACCACCAAACCAATGGCCAACACCAACGCCAGCAAAGTGAGGGTGTTGATGGTGAAACCGGCCAAAGCCATCATGGCAAACGCCCCAATCAAGCTGACCGGGATGGTGATGATCGGGATGATCGAGGCCCGCAAGGTGCGCAAAAACACAAAAATCACCAAGGCCACCAAGACCACCGCCTCTACGATGGTGGTGAACACGTTCTTGATGGAGCGGTCAATGAAGACCGAGTTGTCGTTGGCCACGTCGATCGAGATGTCGCCAGGCAAATCGGCCTGCAGTTGGGGAATCATCTCGCGCACACCTTTGGACAAATCCAGCGGGTTGGCTGTCGCCTGGCGGATCACGCCTGCAGAAATCGCAGACCGCCCATTCAGGCGCACCGCGCTGCGGTCGTTGGCCGCGCCTTCCTTGATCTGGGCCACATCGCGCAACTTGACTGAGAAGCCGTTCACGCTGCGGATCACAATGTCCCCAAACTGGCTGGGGCGGTTCAGGTCAGTTTGTGATGACACACTGAATTCACGGTTGCTGGACTCGATGCGTCCCGCAGGCAGTTCCAGATTGCTGCGCCGGATCGCGTCCTCCACGTCTTGCGGCGTGAGCTTGTAAGACGACAGGCGGGCATGGTCCAGCGACACCAGCATGGCGTATTTGCGCTCACCAAAAATGCGCACATCGGCCACGCCCGTCACGGTTTGCAAGCGAGGTTTGACCACGCGGTTGACCAAATCGTTGATTTGCAGCGCATTGAGCGTGTCGCTGGAAAAAGCCAGCCAGATCACCGGAAAGGCATCGGCTTCGACCTTGGCAATGACGGGCTCTTCAATGGCCTGAGGCAAACGGTTGCGCACCCGCGAAGTGCGGTCACGCACCTCGGCAGCCGCCGTGTCAGCATCTTTTTCCAGACGAAAGCGCACCGTGATTTGCGACTGCTCGGCGCGGCTGATGGAGGTGATGACGTCCACCGCGTCAATGCCCGCGATCGAGTCCTCCAGTGGTTTGGTGACTTGGGACTCCACCACTTCGGCCGAAGCGCCCACATAGCGGGTGGTCACCGTGACGGTAGGCTCGTCGATCTTGGGATACTCGCGCAAGGACAAGCTTTTAAAGCTCACGGCACCAATCAGCAAAATCAGCAGGGACATGACCACGGCCAGCACGGGCCGCCGGATGGAGATTTCAGCGAGCTGCATCGTTGCCCCTCAGGCAAGGGTTGGGGCCTGACACCGCCACGTTTCGGCCAGCAGACTGACCCGGCTTGGCCGCAGCTGCCGCTCCGGCACCCTGTGACGCCATGGCAGGTCCAGCCGATGGTGGGCCCGACGGTGCACCCGATGATGAAGTCGACGGTGAAATGGCTGCTGCCGAACCAGAAGCTGGTGCCCCTGCCGCCCCCACAGCGGGCGTCACCGCACTGTTGGCACCCCCGGGCGCACTGCCAGCGGCAGCACCCGCAGCCCCAGTCGGCCCGGCACCCGCAGCTGCTTTGCCACCTCCGGGCTGCGACAAGTCCACCACCCGCACAGCTGTGCCGTCCTTTTGCAAGCGTTGGTGGCCTGCCGTGACCACCGTGTCACCTGCGGCCAAACCTTCCAAAACTTCGACTTTGCCCGGCAAACGCAAGCCCAGCTTGACTGCCACGCGCTCAGAAATCAAGGTATCGGGCTTTTCGCCCGGCACCACCTTGACCACAAAGCTGCGCCCACCCTGAGGAATGATGGCCTCTTCGGGAATCACCAAGGCGTTTTCACGCGAGCCAAACACCGCGTTGACCCGCGCGAACATGCCGGGTCGCAATGACTGTTGGCGGTTGTCAATGCAGCCGCGCACGCCAACCGACCGGCCATTGGCCTCGATCAAGGGATCCACCGCCTGCACGATGGCCGTGAAGGGACGACCGGGCAAGGCATCCACCGTCAACTGCGCTTTTTGGCCCGCACGGATCTTGGCCTGGAAACGCTCAGGCAATCGAAAATCCAGCAACACCGCGTCCAGGTCTTCGATGTTGACCATGTCCGCGCCATCTTTCAGGTAATCGCCCACATTGATTTGCTTGAGGCCGGCGATCCCGTCAAACGGCGCCAGCACCTTCAAGCGCTGCAAAGTGGCATCGGCCAAAGACAGCTTGGCGCGAGCGACCTCCAGCGCCGCACCACTTTCATCAAGCGATCGCTTGCTGATGAAGTTTTGGCCCACCAATTCTTGGTTGCGCTTGTGGTTGGCCTCGGCAATCGACAACTCGGCCCGGGCTTGAGACAACTGTGCCTGCTGGAGTTGGTCTTCAAACTGAACCAAGACCTGGCCCTGGCGCACGCGCTGACCATCGTTGAAAAAAATCTGTTTGACGCGGCCGGCCACTTCTGGGCGCAGCATGACGCCCTGACGGGAGCGCAAACTGCCCACCGCTTGGGTTTCGTCGACCAAGAGCTGAGTCTGAACTTTGGCCACCTCCACGGCAGGCGCACGGGCCGCACCCGCCCCAGGACCTCCAGCGGCCGCCCCCGGCCCTGCCACAGCGGCAGCAGGACTTGTCGCAACAGGCTTGTTTTGCCACCACCACGCCGCACCAGACGCCACGCAGACCCCGACCAGCGCCAGCAGGGCATATTTTTTCTTGTTAGCCATTCAGATTTCTCTCAGGTTGAATTCACCAAGACTGACAGAATGTAACAGCGCCACCCGCTCTGTCCAAGAGGTCCTGGGCCGACTGAGACACGAGCAAATGGCCCCATACATCAACTCGGTCAACTCAAAAGCATTGGCCTCACCGGCCCAAGGCTTTGTCTACGCCAAGATTGGCCAGTGCATCGGCCCTTTCATTGCCCGGATCGCCCGCATGCCCCTTTACCCAGCGCCAGTCAATCTGGTGTCCCGCAGTGGACACCACAGTGTCCAATTTTTGCCAAAGGTCGGCATTTTTGACCGGTTGCTTGGCGGCGGTGCGCCAACCGCGGGCTTTCCAGCCGTGGATCCATTCGGTGATGCCTTTGCGCACATATTCGCTGTCCAGGTACAAAGTGACTTGGCAAGGGCGTTTGAGCGCCATCAGGCCCTCGATCACGGCGGTCATCTCCATGCGGTTGTTGGTAGTGTTCAGCTCACCACCAAACAACTCTTGCACATGCTGCCCAGACTGCAAACGAGCGCCCCAGCCACCCGGGCCGGGGTTGCCCTTGCAAGCACCATCGGTATAAATTTCAACGTGGGTCAACACTGTCTTTCGTGGCCGCTTGACGGCCAATAGGGGTATCGGACCGGGCCACTGGCACGGTCTTGGCAGCGGCCGATCGTACCTTGCGCCAGGGGCGTGACTCCAGCAAACGCCCGCCATGCACACGTTTGGTGGCCATCAACAGGTAAACGCCCCCCAAAATGGGCCACCAACGTTCGCCAACACGGTCCATCCAGTCCATGCGCTGCATCCATCGCTCATGCCGCCAAGCCGGCGTCCAACCCCCAAAACGGCTGACCTGAACCTCAAACCCCAGCAAACGCAACCAATCGCGCAAACGGCGGTAGGCGATCAAGGACTGCCCCTGCCCAAGACCCGCCCCTTGACGCTGCAAGGCACCGGACTGGTGCCAGCCCCACAAACTCAAGGGATTGAACCCGGTGATGAGCACATGCCCCTCGGGAATCAAGACCCGCTCCACCTCTCTGAGGCACGCGTGTGGATCGGCCGACCGCTCAAGGGCGTGGGGCAAGACCACCAAATCCAGACTGTCGGCAGGCCAAGGCCAAGCTCGGCTGTCCAGCCACACATCAGGGCATCGGGCCTGGGCATCGGTGTTGTGATGAAATGCGGTCTGCGAGGATTCGAACTCGGCTTGCGCCTGCCAACGGTGTGGCATTCGGTTGCCCCGCAAGGCATCCAGTTCGGGCCAACTCAGCTGGACAGCGTGGTAGCCAAACACATCGGCCAAAAGTGCATCGGTTTGGGCCTGCTCCCAAGCCAACAAACGCGCAGCCACCGACGGCCCCAAACTGGACAACCAATCGGCATTTGAATGCTTGCTTTCTATAATCGGACTCTTCATGAAACTCATTGCATTGCCCGCTTTCACCGACAACTATATTTGGTTGTTGCACACAGACCACCATGTCCTGGCTGTTGACCCTGGCGATGGTCAGGCTGTGCTCGACTGGCTGTCAGCACACCCCGGCTTGCAACTGGACACGATTTTAGTCACGCACCACCATGCCGACCACACCGGGGGCTTGGCCCAACTGGTGGCCCAAACGGGTGCCACATGCATTGGGCCGGCCATGGAGCGCATGCCTGTTGAGGCCAAAGGCCTGCAACAAGGCGATGTCTTTGATTGGCATGGCCTGAACTTCCAGGTGATGGATGTGCCCGGACACACCTTGGGACACATCGCATTTTGGGCGCAAGCAAAAGACCAAGACCCCCTGCTGTTTTGTGGCGACACCTTGTTTTCAGGCGGCTGTGGACGACTGTTTGAAGGCACCCCGGCACAAATGCTGAATTCACTGGACAGTCTGGCCGCGTTGCCCGCAGCCACCCGGGTGTGTTGTGCCCATGAATACACCCTGTCCAACTTGAAATTTGCCTTGGCCGTGGAGCCCCACAACACCGACTTGCAGCAATACATGCAGCGATGCACCCAACTGCGCCAGCAAAATTTACCGACCTTGCCCGCGCACCTCGACACCGAGCGGGCCATCAACCCGTTCTTGCGCAGCCGTGAACCTGACGTGGTCGCGGCAGTGCAACAACACTCGCCTCATGCAAGGGACGACGTCGCCATTTTTGCAGCCCTTCGCCAATGGAAAAACGACTTCCGATGAACCTGCTCTTGACGCCCCTGAAGTCCCTGGGTCGCCCTGCTGGGGCGCTGATTTTAGGCTTGACCCTGCTGCTGGCGGGCTGTGCAACCCCCTCGACAGGCCCCAGATCTGCCTTGCCTGCCGCATCCCCTTCAGCACCCTTGACCCCTCCCGTCAAGCAAGATGCGGCAAATGCCTCTCTCAACGCCCCACCCCCGGTGCTGGAAGCCCCTGCCGAGCCTGACCGTGCAGTGGTGCTCAAGCCCCATTCACAAATCGGCCTGCAAGCCCCCCCCATGGACATCTGGGAGCGGATTCGCCGTGGTTTTGCCATGCCCGACTTGGACAATGAGCTTGTGCGCAACCGCGAGCAGTGGTATGCGAGTCGCCCCGACTACATCTTGCGCATGACCGAACGCTCGCGCCCCTACCTCTTCCACATCGTGGAGGAACTGGAGCGGCGCAACATGCCCACCGAACTGGCCTTGCTTCCCTTTATTGAGTCCGCCTTCAACCCCCAAGCCGTCTCGAGCGCCAAAGCCGCAGGCATGTGGCAATTCATGCCCGCCACAGGCAAGTACTTTGACCTCAAACAAAACCTGTTCAGGGACGAGCGGCGCGACGTGCTCGAATCCACCCGTGCGGCCCTGGATTACCTGCAAAAGCTCTACACCATGTTTGGCGACTGGCACCTGGCTTTGGCCGCCTACAACTGGGGCGAAGGCAGTGTGGGCCGGGCTTTGGCACGCAACCGGGCCCAGGGCAAACCGCAAACCTACAGCGACCTGAACATGCCCAACGAAACCCGTTTTTACGTGCCCAAGTTGCAGGCCGTCAAAAACATCGTGGCCCAACCCGAAGCCTTCAGCACCCAGCTGCCCCTGATCCAGAACCACCCCTTCTTCAAAAGTGTGCCGATTGACCGCGACATTGACGTCGCCGTGGCTGCAAAATTGGCGGCGGTGTCCCTGGAAGACTTCAAAGCCCTGAACCCTGCCATGAGCCGGCCTGTGATCCTGGCTGCTGGCACACCCACCATCTTACTGCCATGGGACAACGCCTCCATCTTTGAAACCAACCTGCAATCGCACGCCAACAATCGTTTGTCCACTTGGACCGCTTGGCAAGCCCCACGCACCATGAAGGCCGAAGAGGTCGCCAGTCAGCTGGGCCTGTCGGCCGAGCAACTGCGCTCGGTCAACGGCATCCCACCGCGCATGTTGGTCAAAGCCGGATCGACTTTGCTGGTGCCGCGCCAGGGGAAACTGGACAACGATGTCACCGAACACCTGGCCGACAACGCCCACTTGGCCCTGGCCCCCGAAGTGGTCCTGAGAAAAATCCAGGTCAAAGCCAGAAAAGGCGACTCATTGGCCAGTCTGGCGGCCAGGCACGGCGTCAGTGCCGCCAACGTGGCCGAATGGAACCGGCTCAAACCCCAAGTCAGTCTCAGCAACGGCCAAACACTGACCCTGCTGGTGCCCTCACAAGCGCCTCGACGGGTAGAAAAATCGACCGCACGAAGTCGGCAAATTGCGCCCAAAAAAGGCACAAATCCTGCCAGAAAGCCCCAACGCTGAAACAGCGTCGCCTGTGACACCCCTCACGCAGAAAACCGCACCCGAGATTTAAGGGCAAACGCATTGGTGTAGGTTTTTTCGGGCATCACCCGCACCAAGCCTGAGCCGTTGGGCAAACGGGCGTGCGCCCGCCAAGCGTTACTCACCTCATCGCTGCGCAAGATGCCATCGACCGCATAAGACTCGCGCAGCTTCTCAAAAGCGCCCAAGTAAATGGCCCGGTCGCCCAACCAATGGCCGGCAGGAACTGCCTTCAACACATCGGTCAAACCCGCAGTCTGCAACCATTTCAAAGCATGCACCACGGCATCGCTCAAGGCCTGAACGCGCTCGGGTTGGCGCTGTAAAAAATCGGCCGTGGTCATCAAGCAAGCCCCCGGCACCATGCCCCCAAAAAGCTTGCGGGTGGCCGCCAAACTGCGGGCCTCAAAAACCACGCGAATTTCGTTTTTTTGCTCCAACCAATGCATCACCGGGTCGGGTTGACACAGCGCGTCAATGGCTCCGCTGCGCAATGACTCCACCACCTGCGGTGCCGACCCCACCGGAACAAACACCACATCTTCGGGCAACAAACCATGGTTCATGAGCCAGTGGCAGGCCATCCAATGCGTGGCCGAATCCAGAGACGAGACCCCCACACGCAGGCCCCTCAGATCCATCACCGAACGCCAGACCAAACCCGGCCGCGTGCTCACACCCAAACTCAACTGAGGTGTTCGCCCGGTTTGCACAAAGGCCTGCAAGCCCTGGGCCTTTTGCTGCAAAAAAAACAAATGTTCAAAAGAGCCTGACAGCACATCGGCTTGACCTTGCAACACACTGCCCAGCGCCTTGGCCCCAGACTCATGGGCTACCCACTCCACAGCGACACCGGCCTGCTTGAAGTAACCCAATTGATCCGCCAAGGTCAAGGGCAAGTGGTAGAGGCTTTGCCCAGCTGCCAGGGCAATTTTGACCCGGGGCAAAAAACGCCCCGGCTCCACATTGGCGGGCACAGTAGTGGGCCCACAGGCCAACCAACCCATGGAGGTCCATAAAAAAGAACGTCGACCCCACAGCGCCTTGGACACAGGCCAGCTCCCTTGAAAACATGCAATGCAACAAGCTTAAGCAAAGCCCATGGCTCGCGCATCAGGAATCATCCCAAGCGGGTTTTCACGTACGCCAAATCAGCGCCGGTCGACCAAGGCATGGGCAATCGTGCCCAAGTCCACATACTCCAATTCGCTGCCTGCAGGCACACCTCGGGCCAGCCGCGTGACCTTCAAACCTTGCTGGCGAATCATCTGCGAAATCACATGCGCAGTGGCCTCACCTTCAGCGGTGAAATTGGTGGCCAAAATCACCTCCGTCAACACCCCGTCGGCCACCCGCTGCTTGAGCTTGGCCAGGCCAATGTCATGCGGACCAATGCCGTCGAGCGGACTGAGCTTGCCCATCAAGACAAAGTACAAACCCCGGTAAGTGCCTGTGCGCTCAATGGCCGACTGATCGGCCGGGGTCTCGACCACACACAGCAGCGTCCGGTCGCGCGAAGCGTCCAGACAGGTATCGCACAACTCGGCTTCGGTGAAGGTGTGGCAGCACGCACAGTGGCGCACGTTGTCGACCGCATGCTGCAAAGCCACGGCCAAATGGCGCGCTGTGGCGCGGTCGTTTTGCAACAACTGAAATGCCATGCGCTGGGCCGACTTGATGCCCACCCCCGGCAAGCCCTTGAGGGCTTGGACCAAAGTGGCAAGAGCGTGGGTATCGGCCATGCGGATGTGTCCAGCGCTCAGAAAGGCATTTTCATGCCGGGCGGCAAACCGGCCGTCAATTTGCCCATCTTTTGCTGCGACACCTCTTCGGCCTGACGCACGGCATCGTTGAAGGCAGCGGCTACCAAGTCCTCCAGCATGTCCTTGTCATCGGCCAGCAAACTGGGGTCAATGGTCACGCGGCGCACGCTGTGCTTGCAGGTCATCAGCACCTTGACCATGCCCGAACCGGACTGGCCTTCCACCTCGACAAACGCCAATTCGTCCTGGGCCTTTTTCAGGTTGTCCTGCATGGCCTGGGCCTGTTTCATCAAGCCGGCAAGTTGTCCTTTGTTGAACATGGTGTTTCCTTTGAATGGGGGAGTTGAATGGAAATGGAAAAAATCAAATCAGCTGAATGCTGCCGGGGACAATTTTCGCGCCAAAGTCACGCACCATGGCCTGCACCAAGGGGTCGTTGTGGATCATGTCTTGCGCGGCCAACATTTTTTCGGCCGCCAAAATGGCCAAGCGCCTGGCCGGGCTGTCGCTCACAGGCCCCACCTCGACCCCAAGCTGCACATCGCCATGCCCAGCGGCCTGCAAGGCCGACTGCAAACGCTCTATGCTGGTGGCGTGGTTCAAAGTCTCGTTTTCAACGCGCAACTGCCACCGGTCCAGCTTGCGCGACATCAACTGCGACTGCAAGGCCAACTCGCGCACCAAGGCGGTGATCGCCTCCTGTGCCATCAAGCCCTTTACGACGGACAGCCACGCATCGCCTTCGGGCGTGGGCTGCACCGCCAGCGGTGTCGGCACATCGGCACGGCCCGCCACAGCCGCCATGTCACGCACTGGCAAAGACCGCACAAGCGGACCCGACGCCCGAGTCGGTTCAGCGTCCATCAGCGGTGGGTGCTCAGGCAGGTGCCCAGACGGCTGTGGGGCCAGGCTGTCATCGTGCCAGTCATCCCAAGGCGCAGACCCATCCTCAGGGTCTTGTGATAGCGCGTCAACCGCGTCTTGATAGGCCCGATGAGGCGCGGTTTGAGGCACGGTTTGAGGGGCTGCTTCACGGCCAGTCCGAGGGGCAAGCACGGGGGCAGGCTCAGCAGGGGCCACAAAAGCCGGGGCAGGCGCTGCGACCGTGCTGGGGGCCACCCGCAGCTCAGACGCCAGGGCTTGAACCTCGCGCGAATCGGTGATGGGTTTTGGCGCGCCAGGAGAAGCCGGGGCCGGAACGGACGATATGCTCAGAGGCGATGTGCTCAGGGGCGATGGGCTGGGCGCAGAGCTCGCCGCAGGCGCGCTCAGGCTGGCAGCTTGGGGCTCAGTGGGTGGACGGGCGGGAATTCGCGGGCTTTTTTTTTCAGCCAAACCCGAAGCTGGTTTAAAAGCCAACAAGCGCAAGAGCACCATGGTCAAGGCCGCATACTCGTCCGGGGCCAAACCCAGCTCGGTGCGCCCATGCAAACACAGGCTGTAAAGCAATTGCGTTTCTTCGGCCGGCATGGCCAGGGCCAATTCCGCCAGCCCCTGGGTGTCCGGATCTTCCCCGTCGTGGGCCATGCTGGGCACCATCTGCATCACGGCCATGCGCTGCAAGAGCATGGCCATGTCTTCCAGGGTGGCCGCCGCAGACACCCCTTGTATGCGCAAAGCGTCCACCTGCGCCACCACCGTGGCGCCATCGGCCACCGACAAAGCGCGAATCAAGTTCAACACATGGCTGCGGTCCACACTGCCCAGCATCTGACGCACACCCGCCTCCTGCACCAAACCATTGCCAAAGGCAATCGCCTGGTCGGTCAGGCTCAAAGCATCGCGCATGGAGCCGCGGGCGGCCCGGGCCAACAAACGCAAGGCCAAAGGCTCGGCCGTCAATTGCTCAGCGCTCAGCACACGGGTCAGGTGTTCAAACACCGTCTCGGGCGCCATGGGCCGCAGGTTAAATTGCAGGCAGCGCGACAGCACCGTCACAGGCACCTTTTGCGGGTCGGTTGTGGCCAAAACAAATTTCAGGTACTCGGGCGGCTCTTCGAGCGTCTTCAACATCGCGTTGAACGCCGTGTTCGTCAGCATGTGCACCTCATCGATCATGAAGACCTTGAAGCGCCCCTGCACCGGCTTGTAAACCGCCTGCTCCAGCAAACTCTGCACCTCGTCCACGCCCCGGTTCGAGGCGGCGTCCAATTCGGTGTAATCGACAAAGCGACCGGCATCAATGTCGCGGCAAGCTTGGCAAACACCACAAGGCTCAGCGGTGATGCCGCCTTGCCCGTCCGCGCCTTGGCAGTTCAAGGACTTGGCCAATATGCGCGACACCGTGGTCTTGCCCACGCCACGCGTGCCCGTGAACAGGTAAGCATGGTGCAAGCGCTGTTGCACCAAAGCGTTGGTCAAAGCTTGAACAACATGCTCTTGCCCCACCATTTCGGTGAAATTGCGGGGGCGGTATTTGCGCGCGAGAACAAGGTAGGACATGGGTCTGGATTCTATCGGCCTCTAGCGCGACCCACACCATGCAAAAAACAAGGCCGCTACACGCCCGGCCCACACAAGCTCGCCTACAATCAATCCCGACGGGCCTTCCCGCATGGTGAAGCGGCCAACCGGGTCAGGTGGGGAACCAAGCAGCCCTAACTGTGAATCCAGTGCCGGGGTCAAGGCTCGTCACCTTTTTCCATATATTTGAACAAAATCAACAAACTGCTGTTGATTCACGCTTCATTGATCCTTTTTGTAGCACACGGGTGTAGCACCTCACGGCAAATGTTGACGCCGCGAGAAGAGTGACCTGACAAGTTGCTCAACGGGTTCAAGCCAAACCCGGAAAAAAGACCGCTGCGCAGGTGGCGGCGCAGCGGTCTTAAAACATCAACTTTCGAAACTGATGCGGGTGGCTTTCACCTTGTTGCCATTGAGGAGCGTGCCCTTGACTTCCACCTTGCGCGCGTTGGTCAGGTTGGCGGCAGAACCGTCGCGGAAAGTCACGCTGCCTGGTGCTGATGACCATTCCACGTCCACAGACACATCACTGCTGGAGGTCAGCTTGAAACTGCCGCCTGCACCCGACGTGGCGGCGTTCGAGATTGTGCCGTGCAATTCGAACTCACCGCCCGCATTGCCAGCGGGGACGTTGTCTTCCAGCTTCACGCGGGTGGCCACCAACACACCATCAACCAGCGAGCCTTTGACCTCGACATAGGCGCCAGCTTGGATGCGGCCAGTGCCTTCTGGGTAAGTTGCGTTCGTAACGCCCGAAACCGTCACCGGCACGTCGTT
>JAIXOX010000011.1 GCA_027486555.1 Comamonadaceae bacterium | reverse complement strand
TCGTGCAGGCGGCCCATGCGCTCAGCCGCCTTGATGTTGACCGGGTCTTCGGCCTGGATGTCTTGCACCTTGTAGCCCGCCAGCAGGCCAAAGAGCTTGACGTGTTTGTGCAGGTGCTGGAGTTCAAACTCGACCGTCTCGCCCGTGGCGAGGCGCCGCACCCGAAAGCGGGCAAAGTCGCAGACCACCACCAGCTGGGGCAGGTCGCGCTCGGGCAGGTTGTGCAGGTAGCCAATGGCTTGGTCCACCGCGTCGTCGAGGCTTTTGCCGCGCGACTTGTGCTCCACCAACAGCACGCCGGGCCAAAACAGGTCCACAAAGCCTTGAGCGCCGCCCAGCTTTTTGACATTCAGCTCAAAGGTGGCAACGCGTTTGTTGGTGATGCCAAAGATTTCAAAGAAGTCGATCCAAAAGGGCTTGGCCTGGCTGTCCTCGTTGCAGGCGTCGGCCCAGGTTTTGCTGAAAAGCAATGCCCTGGATTTGATTTCGTTCCAGTTAAGACCCATTTAGTGCTCAGAAAGTGAGCTTGGATCGTAACTGAAAGTATTCGAATTTTTGGCCGAGGTAGTGCTATGGGAGTAACTGAATGCGCATTTTCCGGCCTGAGGGCCTGGGATTCTTGCCGATCAAGCTGCCAAGCGCTCAATCTTGGGGCGCTTGACCTTGCCAGCTTGGTAAAGGTCGTATTGCATCTGCATGCCAGCCCACATTTCGGCACTGGTGCCGAAAGCTTGCGCAAGGCGATAGGCCATGTCGGCAGAAACGCCTGCTGCGCCAGACACTACACGCGAGAGCGTGACTCGGTTGACGCCCAGCTTGACAGCGGCCTCAGTGATGGTGATGTCACCCAGATACTCCCGAAGGACTTGCCCTGGGTGCGGGGGGTTGTGCATGCGAGTCATGACGGCCTTAGTGATAGTCGAGGTAATCCACAAGCACGGCGTCTGTTCCATCGAACATGAACACCATGCGCCAGTTGCCATTGACGGTAATAGCCCAATGGCCTTTCAAATCGCCCTTTAAGGGGTGCAGTCCCCATGCTGGCGCCGAGAGGTCTTCGGGCTTGACCGCTTGATCAAGTGCCGCCAACTGAAGACGTAGCCTTGCAGAGTGCGCAGCCTGAATGCCTGCCTTGCTGCCGGTCTCGAAAAAGCGCTGCAGGCCCTTGTGACGAAATGTCTTGATCATTTGCAACGCATTGTAGTGTGTAGCGCTTTGCGCTACAACCTGATCAATAAACCGCATTCGTCACGTTATCAAGTTTGTTGACGTACGGATCAAGGGTGGCTTGCTGAACCAACTTGCCAAAATGGCGCGATAATTTATAATCGCGCCAATCATGACAGACTTCAGCCATCAACTTTTGACCACCATTCAGGCACAGCCGGATGGTTTTTCGCTCGCGCAAGCCTGTGCTGCATGGCCCGATGTGCCTCGCCGCAGCCTGCAAAGAGCCTTGGCGCAAGCGGTGACAGAAGGTAAAATCGCGCCAGTTGGCAAGGCTCGCGCTACGCGGTATGTGAATATCGCGCCAAAAATGTTGGCTTACCCTTTGCCCACGTCAGTGGGGTTGTCAGAGTCATCCACTTGGCGGGCCGAAGAAGAACTCTCCACGGGTCAGTGGCCGCTTTCGCCCGACAGCAAAGACATCCGCGCCTATTTGGCCCAGCCCCGGACCACGCGCAAACCCGTGGGTTACCAGTCTGAGTTTTTGGAGGCCTATCAGCCCAACGTCACGTTTTATCTGCCCCAGCCTGTGCGGGCGCAGTTGCACCGCATGGGCCGCACCGGGCCGGGGCCGCAACCGGCGGGCACCCATGGCCGCGCCGTGCTCGACCGTTTGTTGATCGATCTGTCTTGGGCGTCCAGCCACCTGGAGGGCAACACCTATTCGCGCCTGGACACCCGCGCCCTGATCGCCCATGGCCAGCAGGCGCAAGGCCACGGCGTAACCGAAACGCAGATGATCTTGAACCACAAAGCCGCCATCGAGCTGCTGATGGACAACGTGGCCGCGCCGCAGTTCAGCCGCTATTTGTTGATGAACTTGCACAGCGCTTTGTCAGAAAACTTGCTTGAAAGCCCCGAGGACGAGGGCCGTCTGCGCCTGCATCCGGTGCAAATTGGGCAAAGCCCATACCAGCCGCCGTCGGGCCAGTCGCTCATCAGCACCTTGCTCGATGAGGCGCTGGCCAAATTCAACGCCATCGAAGACCCGTTTGAGCAGTCGTTTTTTGCCATGGTGCACTTGCCTTATTTGCAGCCCTTTGCCGACTGCAACAAGCGCACTTCGCGCTTGCTGGCCAACTGGCCGCTGCTGCGGGCCAACCTGTGCCCGCTGACGTTTTTGGGCGTGTCGCAGGACTGGTACACCGCTTCGGTGCTGGGCGTTTACGAGATGAGGCGCGTGGAGCTGCTGCGCGATTTGTTCATGTGGGCGTATGAGCGCTCGACCAAGGAATACCTGACGGCCAAATCCAGCGTGGTGGAGCCCGATGTGCTGCGCCTGACCTACCGCGACACCATTCGCCACATCGTCAAAGCCGTGGTGCAGAACCCCGAGCAAGACCCGCTGGCGCTGGTGGCCACCCAAGTGGCCTTGGCCGCGCCAGGCCCGGATCGTGAAAATGTGCGGGCCTTGGTCATGCAAGAGCTGCGCCGTTTGCACGAGGGCGTGTTGGCCCGTTATGGTTTGCGCCCGCAAGAGCTGGAGCGCTGGCGCAGCATTCAGGGGTGATTGGTCGCTGCGCGAAGTGATGCTCGTCGGGGCTGAAGCCACCGACCTACAAGAGACACGCCCCGTAGGTCGGAGCTTCAGCTCCGACATGGCGGTGGTGAACCACTATTGCCGAGCCTGTCAGCCGCGCAAGCCTTCCAATACATTCACCGTGTTGATGCCCACCTCGGCCACGGCGTAACCCCCTTCAAAGGTCAGCACTGTGGGCAGCCCCAGTTGCGCGATGGCGCGGCCCAGTTGCAGGTAATCGGCACTGCGCAATTTAAAGCCCGAGATCGGGTCGCCCTCAAACGTGTCCAGCCCCAGCGGCACCACCAGCGCTTGTGGCGCAAAGTCGCTCACGGATTGCATGGCGGTTTGCAGCGTGGCCCACCAAACGTCAAACCCGGTGCCACGCGGCAGCGGCAGGTTCAGGTTGAAGCCTTCGCCCGCGCCGTGCCCGCGCTCGTCGGAATGACCCAAAAAGAAGGGGTATTCGGTGCGCGGATCGCCGTGGATGGAGACCGTTAGCACATCGCTGCGCTCATAAAAACAAGTCTGTGTGCCGTTGCCGTGGTGGTAGTCCACATCCAGCACGGCCACGCGCTGCACGCCCCCATCGCGCAGGGCTTGCGCGGCCACAGCGGCGTTGTTGATGAAGCAGTAACCACCCATGTAGTTGGGACCTGCGTGGTGGCCCGGCGGGCGGGTCAAGGCCATGGCGAATCGCTCACCATCAAGCACCGCTTGTGCGGCGGCCAGCGCGCAAGCAGCGCCCCCGCGCGCTGCAGCCCAGCTGCCCGCCATCAAGGGCGTGCCCGAGTCAAATGCGTATTGCCCCAGCCGCGCCGCAAAGTTGAGCGGCGGCGCGTCGGTGCGAAAGCCGTGCTTGGAGGCCAGCGGCCAGACCGAGGGCAGGGCGTCGCGCTCGGCATTGGACGGGTCCAGTGCCACCCAGTCGTCCCAGGCATGGGCCAAAAAAGCCAGATAGTCTGGCGCATGCACGCGGGCCATGGCGGCATCCACATTCAGCGCTGCATCGGGTGTCTGCAACTGCCCCACCGGGCGGCGCTGCAATTCATCCAGCACATAGCGCAAACGGTCGGGCACTTCGTGGCAATCGACCAAGCGGCCCCGGAACATTTCCTGGCGGCCTGCGTGTTGGGCGTGGTGGGTGTTGTGGAAGATTTTCATGAGAATATTTTTGCTGTCGGCTGGGGCAAGGCCCCCTGCGCCTGATTCACGTCAGTGGGCTTGCATGGCGGTTATTGGGTGTGAGGTGCTGAAAGGCAGAGTCGCCGTAAGACTTGATGACCTCGGAAATGACAACGTGATACCCGTTGTACCACTGGGCATATTTTTGTTTTGCCTCGATGTGGCTGGGATGGCTTCCCAACGCTTTGAGGCCATCCATGGTTTCCCAATAGTAAGTGGCATTGCGACGTTTGCCATCGTCTGAAGCCCACTCTTCGACGCCGATAAACCCGGGCGAGGCTTTGGCCACAGCATCGATGATGGCATTGAGTTCATTGAACTCAGCGTCGTAGGACCCGGGTTCCCAAATAAAAGCAGCACTGAACATGGTTTGATGAATGAGGGTTGAGAAAGGAAGGAGCCGCGTGTGCAGACTGATTAGGGTGCTGGGTTCGCGGCCGAAGTGCAGCGCCTGCTTGATGCCCAGATGGCCACGGGTAGTTTCCTGAAAATGGCTTTGGCCGCTTATCGGGTGGCGGCCACAGTGGCTTCGTGGGTGGGCAGCACGTCGTTCACCAGGCCGTAGGCCAGGGGTTTGGGGAAACTCAGGCTGCGGCCTGTTTGCGCGAAACTTTGTTGGCTCGGCCAGTGATGCGAGCTGTTTCGTCTGCCAGAACGAGCAGGCCACGGAGCGCCTCATTCACCGCTTCTGATGTGGGGAATGCTTTCGCGAGTTTGGGCTCAATCAATGCAACCGATGTGCCTTTGGAGGCGGCTTTGAAGAATTTGCCTCGTTCCAGCTTGGAGAAGTCTGAGCGTTTGTACTCTGCCCGCATTTCAGTTTCAACTTTCTTCATAAATTTTCCTTTCAGAACGGGTGACCCGCCGCGCACTGATGATTCGAATGGCGCTTGCACGGTATGTGTGTGAGACAGCCAGCAAGCGCCCCAAACTTGATGCGCCAAAAGTGATGTACCGGGACTCGCCTACAGAATGATCTGGATCGGTACCCGAAACTGCGAGTTCATCAAGGAACACCGACGCAGCCTCATCGAAGCTTACGTTGTGTTTTTTGACATTGCTTTCAGCTTTGGTTGGGTCCCATTCAAATTTCATGGTCACAAGCTTTCCAGTTTCTTCTCGCAACGTACTTTAACCCGCACAGGTATTCGGTGGCCACACTCTTTCAACGAAAAGTAGTGCGACGCTTGATCACAAATTACGTGGATTGAGGTGTGCCGGTGCTCAAGGCAGGATCGGCCATGGTTAATTTGACAGTTGACGAAAAAATTTTCAGACTAGATAGATGACTAGTTGAAGGGGTTCGAGATGCAGACATGGCCAGTACAAGACGCGAAAGCGCGGTTCAGTGAGTTTTTGAATGCGTGCCTGGTCGAGGGGCCTCAAATGGTCACCCGGCGCGGTGCCGAAGCTGCCGTTCTGGTTCCCGTGCATGAGTGGCGGCGGATGCAGTCTGCAGCTCGCCCCTCTCTCAAGCAACTTCTGCTCTCTGATCAGGCCCGATCCGACATGATCGTGCCGCTGCGAGGGCAGGCCAAGCGCCGATCCGTGGAGCCGATGCTGTGACCCAGAGGTATTTGCTGGACACCAACGTGGTGTCTGAACTGCGCAAACCGCGCCCGCATGGCGGCGTGGTGGCTTGGCTGGAGTCCTTGGATGACGCTCAGCTTTACCTTTCTGCCGTTACGCTGGGCGAAATCCAAGCGGGCATCGAGCTGACCCGAGAACAAGACCCAGACAAGGCCCAGCAAATTGAAGACTGGCTGGTCTTGGTAGCGGCCGCGTACAACGTCTTGCCCATGGACGCCGCAGCCTTCACGGCTTGGGTGAAGTTGATGCACCGAAAGTCAGACACCCTCTACGAAGACGCCATGATTGCCGCCACGGCGAAAGTGCATGGATTGACTGTGGCGACAAGGAATGTGGCGGACTTTCAGGCGCTGGGGTTCGAGGTTTTCAATCCGTTTGCGTCGGCTTAAACAGACCATTTTCCCTGTTCGTTCAGGGAGGCTGGGTGGCCTCAACCGCAGCGGATAACTTGGTCAGAAGCCAGCGGACTTCAGTGAGCCACTTGCCTTGGCTCGCAACGCACGTCTGTCTTGACAGAGTTGGCGATGAAGCATTCGTCGTGCGCCAAGTGATGCATCTCATGCAGCTGAGCGCTGGTCGGTAGTTTGTCCCCAGAAAATTTGACCTCGGGGCGAAGTGTGACGGTGGTCATCATGAGCTTGCCTTCTGCGTTTTTGCCCATCACGCCCTCTGCTGCGTCATGGTAGGTGTCGACCACAAAACCATGTTTGACTGCAAAGGATAAAAACCAAAGCATGTGGCAGCTGGACAGTGATGCGACGAAGGCCTCTTCGGGGTCTACGGCATCGACCACGGAGTAGGGCAGGGGAACAACATGAGGGGATGAAGAGCCAGCAATTTCAATGCCGCTGTCGAAGCGCAGGGTGTGCTGGCGACTGTAGCGGTTGTCGGTGAACTTCTGATCAGATCGAGCCCACAGAATTTCGGCGGTGTAGGTGGCCATGTGGTTTTTCGCTTCCCTGTGCGTGAGTTTTTTCAGCACTTTAACGCAGGCGTGAGTGACCGTAAGTCAAGCTGCCGCAGGACTTTGCAGGTCCATGGTCATGAAGACGCTATGGGGGTCAAGTTGGTAGTCGCCAAAGGGGCCGCAGGGCCGAAATCCTGCACTCTCATACAGTTTGTGCGCTGGCGCAAACGTGCTGGCTGGCCCGGTCTCCAGACTCAGTCGTTTGTAGCCACGCACGATGGCTTCGCTGATGATGTGATTCAGAATGGCACGACCGGCCCCCTGTCGCCGGTTGACGGTTGGGGTTCTCATGGATTTGATCTCGCCATGATCAAGGGACAGTTCCTTGAGGGCACCACATCCCAAAAGCTGATCGCCATCACGAGCGGACCAGAAGGTGATTTCGGGCCTCTTGAGTTGGTCCACATCGAGCGCATGCACGCTTTCAGGTGGTGAAAGCTCATGCATGTGGCGCAGGTGCTCATCGAGCAGCGCATACACATCTGGCCGAGCGGGATCGTCGGGTGCAATGGTCATGGGCATGGCGGGTGGTGTTCTCGCTTTGTGGCCCAACTCGCCTCAGCCAAATTCCCGAAAACCCTTGAGCGGCGGCAGCGGCGCGAAGTTGGCTTCGCGTTTTTGTTGCATGGCGCTGATGGCCTCGCGCACGTTGGCGTTGCTCCAGATCGCGCCTTGCAGCCACCCCATGTGGCGCAGGCTGTCTTCGGTGCTGTGGTCGCGGGCGTAGTGCAGCACTTGCTTGGTGCCCCAGATGGCCACGGGCGGTTTGCTGGCAATCTCTTTGGCCGCTTGCAGGGCAGCGGCCACGGTGGCTTCGTGGGTGGGCAGCACCTCGTTCACCAGGCCGTGGGACAGGGCTTTGTCGGCACTCAGGCGGCGGCCCGTGTAGGCCAGTTCTTTGACCAAGGCCATGGGCAGCAGTTTGGGCAGGCGCTGCAGCGTGCCCACGTCGGCCACCATGCCGATGTTGATTTCCTGGATGCAGAAGAACGCATCGGCCGAGGCATAGCGCATGCAGCAGGCAGTGACCATGTCCACCGCGCCGCCGATGCAGCCGCCGTGGATGGCGGCAATGACCGGGATGCGCAGCTCTTCGAGCAGGGTGAAGGTGTGCTGCATGTCGGTCAGCAAGTCGTACACGGCCGAGCGGCCTTCGGCGCTGCTGTCGTCCATCTGGATGGCGCTGCCAAAGGTCTGCAGGTCCATGCCTGCGCTGAAGTGTTTGCCGGTGCTGGAGATCACCAGCGCACGGGCGGTGCCCGCTTTGTGGATGTCGGTCAGCACCTCGTGCAGCTCGCGCCAAAAAGTCGGGTGCATGGTGTTCATCGCCTCGGGGCGGTTGAGCACCAGGTGGGCGATGTGATTTTCAGTCGAGAGGGAAAAGCATTTCAGATCGTTCATGGGGGGACTCCTATTCCAAACAATGTAGCCGTTTGACCGGGGCGGGCGTGTCCCGATTTTGACCGAGTTGGACCTGACTGGTCAATTTTCGTAAATGATAGTAATATACAAAACATGATTGATCTTTCAACCATCGTCGGCTTTGAATGGGATGCGGGCAACGAGCGAAAGAATGACAAACATGGTGTGAGCATGGCAGAGGCCGAACAGGTTTTCTTCAATGCGCCCTTACTGTTGTTGGACGACGTTGCTCACAGCCAAAGTGAACCTAGGCTTCATGCGCTGGGTGCGACGGATGAAGGGCGACGATTGCACATCACCTTCACTTTGCGCCGATCGGGCGAGTTGATTCGCGTGATTTCAGCGCGTGACATGCACAGAAAGGAGCGCAGTGTTTATGAGCAAGCAGACAGCTAAAGAACCGATTCCCAAATTCAAAACCGAGGCACAAGAGCGCGCCTATTGGGAATCTGAACCAAACGGGCACGACTCCACGGTGCATGTGGACTGGACAAAAGCGCAAAAGGTCAAGTTGCCCAACTTGAAACCCACCACCAAGACGATTTCGCTTCGATTGCCCCAGCATTTGCTTGACAGCATCAAGGTGGCGGCCAATGCCCGGGATGTGCCCTACCAGTCACTCATCAAGGTGTGGCTGCAAGAGAAACTGCACAGCCACTGAGCTGTCAAGCGTATGAGCTAATCACAGGTACTCGGCCTTGATGTGGGCAGCGTCTTCGACAAGCTGTGCCAGACGTTTGGCCTGTTTGGCCACAAAGCTGGCGATGCCTTGGGCAAAGGCCCGCTCGTCCCCTTCGTAATCCGCCGCCAGGGCTTGTGCCATGGCTGCGGGTTCGGCCAGTTTGGCCAAGCGCTGACCTTCACGGCGCAGCAGTTTTCGGTCGATGCGGCAGCGGGTGGCGAAGTCGGCCAGGGCGAAGGGGCTCACGGCTTCGTGCTCGAAAACATCGCCCCAGGCCATGGCCAGTTCGGTGTCAAAGCCGTCGTACTGCAGCACGCTCACCAAGTCGTACCAAGGCGTTGGCTCCAGCAGGCCGCCAGGCCGCACGAAAAACGAAAAGTTCTTGCCATGTGCATCGCTGTTGCCAATGAGAAACTGAAACAGTGCCCAGCGCAGCATCGCCAGCCGCGTGCTGGCCTTGTTGCCGCTCAGGTCGGCGCAGGCGAATAGCTTTTCGAGGCTCATGCCATCACGGATGTGCCGCACTTCGGCGGCGTTGCCCAGGTTGCGTTCGTACTTGTAGCTCACCGGCAAGTCGCAGGCTTGGCAGGCGTCGATGATGTGCAGGCGTTGGACCTGCACAGGCGTATGCGCAGATGCCATGGCGCGGTCAAAGCGTCGCACCACCAGCACGGGGTGCGGGGTACGCAGCAAGTCCACATCGGCCACAGGCAGGCCCATGCGGCGGGCCAGTGACATGCAAAAGTGCTCGTTCACGGCCAGGTGCGGTGTCTTGGGGTTGCCTGTGTCGGGTTTGAGGATGTGTGTGGAGGCCATGCGCTGCCCATCCACCAGCCACAGTCGCCCACCTTCGGCCAGCGGCGTGTCGATGAAAACCACCAGCTTGTCTTGCAAGCCCGCGACCGACATGCGCACTTGCCCATCCCACACGTTCAGCGGCAACTGCTCGCGTTGGGCGACCCGCTCAGCCAGTTCGCTTAAAGGTATTTCGCGCTGTTTGGGCCCATCGGCGGGCGTGGCCGTGGCATCGCCCGTGAATTGCAAGGCACCTGCCGTCTCGGCCCCGAGCGCCCGAATGAGGCCAAAGACGTTGCTCTTGGTCAAGCCTTTGTAGGCAACCGCCACATCCAGCGCCCGACCTTCCGGGAGCAGGTGTTCGATGAAACGCTTGATGGTGGCCGAGGCGTGCTCATCGGGTGCACGCCCCAATGGCAGTGCGGGCGACAGCGGAAAAGCTTGCGGGTTGGCAAGCCATGCCGGTGCATAGCGCAAGCGCCACTGGTCATCGCGGCCTTCGTGCTCGATGACGGCCATGAGCGTGTTGTCGGTCCAGACCTGCAACGCGTCGGTCATGACAGTCCTTTCATGTCCTGGGCGAGCCGCCGCCTGGGGTGCTGGCCTCAAGGGCCCAAGGGTGTTCTTTGGGCAAGACCATCAAGGTCAGGCCCAAGCCGTCGAGCACGGCCATGGCTTTGTCCAGTTGTACCGTGCCTTGGCCGTTTTCGAGCCGGGACATCAGGTCCACCGACACGCCCAGCAGCCCGGCCGCGTCGTCGATGCGCAGCGATTGGGATTTGCGCCGCTCGCGCACGATGGGGCCGAGTGCTTTGGGCGTCTTCAGCAGTGTGGCTTGTCGGGTGGGCTGGTCATCCATGTGGAACTTTCGGGTGGGAGGCATCCGGGGGCGTGGCCTGAATTGGTTGATCCAGCTCGATGGAGTTTGCATGCACGCTTTTTGTGGGAGTGGCGCCCTCGCCGCGATGGAGCCTCTCAGACCACCACCCATCGCCCCCGAGGGCGGGGCTCCCACACGGATCGCATGGCTGTTCTTTGTGCCCAAGACAAGCTTTTCACTTCAAACTTCACGGGGCCGAATCAATGGTATTTCTGATCATCCGAAACTATCGGCTTTTACGGGGATCGTCAACCTTTATTTCGGTATTTCAGAAATTTACATCTTGGTATCCATGGTCAGGAACTTGTTTCGGTTATTCCGAAATAAAACAAGTCATCTTCCGGGACAGTTCTGCACCCCAACAGCAGACCAGCGACAGGCCTCTCAGTCATCGGTGAACAGAAGCTGCGTTTGCCATTCATGGCCCGGCTCTTCGGCCTTCATGGGGTGACTCAAAACATCAGGCGCTGTCCCCGCCTTCACCAGCGAGCCCACCCGCACCCCCAGCAACCGAATGCGGCGTGACAGGTCAACGCGCTTGAGGCACTGGCCCGCCACTTGCCGGATGCGTTTGGCATCTGCCGTGAATTCAGTCAGGCTTTGGTCGCGGGTCACGGACTGGAAGTTGTCATACCGCAGCTTGATGCCGATGGTTTTGCCTTCGTAGCCTTTGCGCTGCAAATCGGCGGCCACTTGCTCGCACAGCCGGGTGAAGACCGCACCCAGCTCGGCGCGGTCGCGCACGGCGTGCAGGTCGCGCTCAAACGTGGTTTCGCGGCTCATGCTGACGGGTTCGCTCTCGGTTTCCAGCGGGCGGTTGTCGCGGCCCCAAGAAGCTTCGTGCAGCCATGCACCGTAACTTTTGCCAAAGTTTTCCACCAGCCAGTGCGGTTCACGCGCCGCCAGCTCGCCGATGGTGTGGATGCCAAAGCCTTTGAGCTTTTCATCGGCCTTGGGGCCTACGCCGTTGATCTTGCGGCAAGCCAGGGGCCAGATCAGGGTTTGCAGGTCGGCCTCGTGCACGATGGAAATGCCCTTGGGCTTGTTGAACTCGCTGGCCATTTTGGCGATCAGCTTATTGGGAGCCACGCCAATCGAGCAGGTCAGGCCCGTGGCGTCAAAAATGCTTTTCTGAATCAAGCGCGCCAGCACCCGACCGCCTTCGCGCTGGCCACCGGGCACGTCAGTAAAGTCGATGTAGACCTCGTCCACGCCCCGGTCCTGCATGACGGGCGCGATGTCGAGGATGATGCTTTTGAAGGTGCGCGAAAAGTGCCGGTAGCGCTCAAAGTCCACCGGCAACAAGAGGGCCTGCGGGCAAAGCTTTGCCGCTTTCATCAGGCCCATGGCCGAGCCGATGCCAAACTGCCGCGCTGCATAGGTGGCGGTGGTGATCACGCCGCGCCCGGTGTAGCCCTCAATGCGTGGGAAAAAGTCTACCGGGATGCGGTCCAATCGCTCGGCAAAGGTCTCTTCGGTCCATTCGCCATCCGGGTAGGCCGCTTGCAGCTTGACCAGCAGGTCGTCTTCTTTGCGCCTGCCGCCGCCAATGACCACCGGCAAGCCCTTGAGCTGCGGGTAGCGCAGCAATTCGCAGGACGCGTAAAACGCGTCCATGTCGAGGTGGGCAATGCGGCGGATGGGCGGGGCCACGGCGCTTGAAACGGGTGAAGCAGTCACCCGCCAAGCATAGCGCGGCCCTAAGGGGTTTTGCGCTTGGCCAACCCCTGCAGGGCTTGTTTATTGGCCAGTAGGAAAGGTGCCTGGCAGCAAGATGCTCTTGTCCACCGTGTCCATTTGCGTGCGGCCGCAAAAGGCCATGGTCAGGTCCAGTTCTTTGTGGATGATTTCCAGGGCTTTGGTCACACCCGCTTCGCCCATGGCACCCAGGCCATACAGCATGGAGCGGCCGATGTAGACGCCCTTGGCACCCAGGGCGCGGGCTTTCACCACGTCCTGGCCGCTGCGGATGCCGCCGTCCATGTGCACTTCAATGTTCTGGCCCACGGCATCCACGATGGCGGGCAGGGCTTCGATGCTGGACTGCGCGCCGTCGAGCTGGCGGCCGCCGTGGTTGCTGACGATCAGGGCGTCCGCGCCCGATTGCACCGCCAGGTGGGCGTCATCCACATCCTGAATGCCCTTCAAAATCAGCTTGCCGCCCCATCGTTTTTTGATCCATTCCACATCGCCCCAGTTCAGGCCGGGGTCGAACTGCGAGGCGGTCCAGGAAGACAGGCTGCTCATGTCGGACACGCCCGTGACGTGGCCCACGATGTTGCCAAACTGGCGGCGTGGTGTGCCCAGCATGCCCAAGGCCCAGCGGGGCTTGGTGGCGATGTTGATCATGTTGGCGATCGTCAGCTTGGGCGGCGCAGACAGGCCGTTTTTCAGGTCTTTGTGGCGCTGACCCAGAATTTGCAAGTCCAGCGTGAGCACCAGCGCCCCGCAGTTGGCGGCTTTGGCGCGGTCAATCAGGCGTTCGATGAAGCCCCTGTCTTTCATCACGTACAGCTGAAACCAAAAGCCTTCACCGGCGTGCTGGGCCACGTCTTCGATGGAGCAAATGCTCATGGTGGACAGGGTGAAGGGCACGCCAAATTTTTTGGCAGCGCGGGCGGCCAGGATTTCGCCATCGGCGTGCTGCATGCCCGTGAGGCCCGTGGGCGCAATGGCCACGGGCATGGCGACTTTCTCGCCCACCATGGTGCTGGCGGTGCTTCGGTTTTCCATGTTCACAGCCACGCGCTGGCGCAGCTTGATCTTCTGGAAATCGCTTTCGTTGGCCCGGTAGGTGCTCTCGGTCCAGGAGCCGCTGTCCGCATAGTCGTAAAACATGCGCGGCACGCGTTTTTCAGCCAAAACGCGCAGGTCTTCGATGGTGGTGATCACGGACATGGGGGGGTCTCCTGGGGTTTTATCGATCAGAACTGACCCGCATCGTAGCCGCTGAGCCGGTGCCAGCTTGTGAAACTTGAGACAGCAGGTTTGAAATTTCTTGCGGCTTGCTTCAGCCGTGGGGTGTGGCTTTCACAAATGCGCCGCCCTGGTAGATGGCGGCTGGGTCTTGTGTGTCGATGCTTTGTTGGCGGGCTTCCACGGCAGGGCGGAACACGTCGGACGAATCCAAAGGTCGATAGCCAAGGTGTTGGGCATGGGTGTTGTCCCACCAGGTGGTCTGGTTGTCGGACATGCCGTAAATGATGCTGTGGCCCACGATGGGCGCGGTCAGGGCAGACACGACCAGGCGCTCCAGGTCGTCAAAGCTCAACCAAGTGGCCAGCATGCGGCGGTCTTTGGGTTCGGCATAAGAAGAGCCAATGCGCAGGCTCACGGTCTCGATGCCCCAGCGGTCCCAATACAGTTGGGCCAGGTCTTCGCCAAAGGCTTTGGACAGGCCATAAAACCCGTCGGGCTTGGGCGGCATGCGGGTGTTGACCACTTCATCTTGGCGGTAAAAGCCCGTCACATGGTTGGAGCTGGCAAACACGATGCGCTTGACGCCTTGCAAGCGGGCGGCTTCGTACAGGTTGACCATGCCCACAATGTTGCCCGCCAAAATCGGCTCCCAGGGCTGCTCGGTCGAGACGCCGCCCATGTGGACCACGGCGTTCACGCCTTGGAGCAAGGCCATCATCTGGTCTTTGTCTTCAAGGGATGCGAGTTGCACCTCTTCGCCCGCACCCGCTGGGTCCAGTTCACGCCTGTGGCTCACGCGCAGCACGTCGCAATAGGCTTTCAGGCGGGGGCGAAGCTCTTTGCCCAGGTTGCCACCCGCACCCGTGAGGAGCAGGCGCGGAAATCGAATGGGGGAGGCGGGTGTTTTGAGCATGTTTTTTTAGGTTCAGGATTTGAAACGACCCGCCAAGGCGGTGGCGCTGTCGCGCAACACGTTTTGGTCAGCGCCCACGGCCACAAACAGGCAGCCTTGCTCGACATAGTGTTTGGCCAAGGCTTCGTCGCCCGTCAGAATGCCCGCGGCTTTGCCGCAGGCCTTGATGCGGGCAATGGACTCGTCAATGACTTTCAGCACATCGGGGTGCTTGGGGTTGCCCAAGTGGCCAAGCGCTGCCGACAAATCGCCAGGGCCGATGAACACGCCATCGACGCCGTCCACGTTGGCGATGGCTTCGATGTTTTGCAGGCCCAGCACGGTTTCCACCTGCAGCAACAGACAAATTTCTTCACTGCTGTGATGGGCGTAACCCTTCACGCGGCCATAGTGGCTGGCGCGGGGCGCACCCGCATAACCGCGCACGCCGTGCGGCGGGTAGCGGGTGTAAGACACGGCTTGACGCGCTTCTTCTTCGGTTTGGATGTAGGGCACCAACAGGGATTGCACGCCCACATCGAGCAGGCGCTTGAAGGTCACCATGTCGTTCCATGGTGGGCGCACGATGGCGGTGGTGGGGCTGCCCTTCATGGCTTGCAATTGCGCCACGATTTCGGTCAGGTCGTTGGGCGAATGCTCCATGTCCAGCAGCAGCCAGTCAAAGTTGCAATGCGCCAAGATTTCGATGCTGATGTTGCTGCACAGGTGCGACCACAGGCCAATCTGCTTTTGACCTGATTGGATGGCGTGTTTGAAATGGTTGATGGGCATGTCCATGGTGTTTTTCCTTTGATGTGAATGGCCCGGGTGCTCAGCGCACCATGCAGGGCATCTTGTTGTTGAATTTCCAGCCCGGGATCAGGTACTGCATCGCGATGGCGTCGTCGCGTGCGCCCAGGCCGTGCTGCTGGTAAAGCTGATTCGCTTTCATCACCGCGTCCATGTCCACTTCGATGCCCAGGCCGGGTTGGGCGGGCACATCGACGTAGCCGTCTTTGATTTGCAAAGGGTCTTTGGTCAGGAACTGGCCGTCTTGCCAGATCCAGTGCGTGTCGATGGCGGTGAC
Organism: Comamonadaceae bacterium; assembly: GCA_027486555.1. Lineage (GTDB taxonomy): Bacteria > Pseudomonadota > Gammaproteobacteria > Burkholderiales > Burkholderiaceae_C > Limnohabitans_A. Next base: position 3,281 of record JAIXOX010000011.1, on the reverse strand, counting down.
CTTGCCGGGAGCGGCAGCGGCGCACTGGGTGAACATGGCCAGCGAGATGTCGAAGTGGTTGTTCGAGTGCGAGCCCCAGGTCAGGTCGTACATCTGGCACAGCTGCGCCACGCGCACCGAGCCTTGCAGCGTCCAGAAATGCGGGTCGGCCAACGGAATGTCGACCGACTGCAGCTGGATGCTGTGGGCCATCTCGCGCCAGTCGGTGGCCACCATGTTGGTGGCGGTGAGCAAGCCGGTGGCGCGGCGGAACTCGGCCATGACTTCGCGTCCTGAGAAAACGCCTTCGGCACCGCAGGGGTCTTCGGCATAGGCCATGGTGCTGCGGTGGTCGCGCAGCAGGCGAATCGCGTCTTTGAGCAGCCAGCCGCCATTGGGGTCGAGCGTGATGCGCGCCTTGGGGAAACGCTGGTGCAGGGCCACCACAGCTTCGACTTCTTCTTCGCCGCGCAGCACGCCGCCTTTGAGTTTGAAGTCTTGAAAACCATAGCGTGCTTGTGCGGCTTCTGCCAAGCGCACCACGGCGTCGGCGGTCATGGCTTTTTCGTGGCGAAGGCGCAGCCAGTCGTCGGCTTGGTCCGGCTCGCTCTTGTACGCCAGGTCGGTCTGCTGGCGGTCGCCCACATAAAACAGATAGCCCAGCATTTGCACCCGGCTGCGCTTTTGGCCTTCGCCCAGCAGGGCGCACACCGGCACTTTCAGGTGCTGGCCCAGCAGGTCCAGCAGGGCGCTTTCAACGGCCGTGACGGCGTGGATGGTGGTGCGAAGGTCAAAGGTTTGCTGGCCCCGGCCACCACTGTCGCGGTCGGCAAACTGCTGGCGCATGGCTTGCAACACAGCGTTGTACTGGCCAATGGGCTGGCCTTCCACCATGGGGCGGGCATCTTCCAGGGTTTGGCGGATTTTTTCGCCACCGGGCACTTCGCCCAGGCCTGTGTGGCCCGACGAGTCGGTCAGGATGACGATGTTGCGGGTGAAAAACGGGCCGTGGGCACCGCTGAGGTTCATCAGCATGCCGTCGTGACCGGCGACAGGAATCACCTGCATGCGGGTGATGGTGGGGGTGTGATGGGGAGTCATGGCTTAGAGGGTCTAGTCAATAGACATCGTACAACTTAATGGCGTAGGGGCCATTGGGGAAAACGCGGGTGATGGGCAGCGTTGACTCAACCCGCGCTGTCGGGGTCGCTCTTGCGCAGCCGTTCACGGCTGTTGGCCAGGTGGGTGCGCATGGCGGCTCTGGCGGCTTCCACGTCCTGCTCGGCAATGGCGTTGTAGATGCTCTCGTGTTCCTGGTTGACGCGGCGCAGGTAGTTTTGCCGCTCCGGGTCGGTGGTCAGGATGCCGCTGATCCGTGCGCGAGGAATGACGCCCGCACCCAAGGAATGCATCAGGTCGACGAAGTGGTGGTTTTGGGTGGCTCGGGCAATGCCCTGGTGAAACTGGTGGTCTGCCATCACGGCGTCGCGGCCTTCTTCCAGAGCGCTGTTGAAGGCTTGAAGTGACAACTTCAATTCAGACAAATCCTCCTGCGTGCGCCGCACAGCAGCCAAAGCAGCGGCTTCCGTTTCCACGCTGATGCGAAATTCAAGCAGGGCAATGACCTCTCGCAAGGTGCCCATTTGCTCGGGGCTGATGCGAAAAGAGGGGTGCTCGCTTTTGGGCAGCACAAAGGTGCCAATGCCGTGGCGCGTGTCGACCCAGCCTGAGGCCTGCAGCCGCGAAATCGCTTCGCGCACCACGGTGCGACTCACGCCAAAATCTTTCATGATGGCCGCTTCGGTCGGCAGTTTGTCGCCAGCTTTGAGGCGACCGCTGCGGATTTGCTCGGTCGTCGCATGCACCAGTTGTACGGCCAGGCCGCCTGGTTTTTTCAAGGAAAGGGTCGTGGCATCCATGGGTAATCCCTAGCTGTCCGATTGTCGAAGCTCAACGATAATCATGTGGCTGATTGTACGACAACTGACGACTTGGTGTTGAATTTTCAATGTTCCAGTTGATGCCCATTGCCCCCAACCTTTCACAGGAGACCTCATGAACTTTCGCAGAAACTTGCTTTCCTCAGCGGCCGCCGCAGTGCTGGCCATGACCATGACCCCCATGGCTTCCGCACAAACCGTGCTGAAGGCCTCGGATGTCCATCCCGCGGGCTACCCCAACGTGGTGGCGGTAGAAAACATGGGTAAAAAGCTTGAAGCCGCCACCAACGGCCGCTTCAAACTGCAAATGTTCCCAGGCGGTGTCTTGGGCTCTGAAAAAGAAGTCGTGGAGCAAACCCAGATCGGTGCGATTCAGATCGCCCGCATTTCATTGGGCATTCTGGGACCGGTGGTGCCCGATGTGAACGTGTTTAATATGCCCTTTGTGTTCCGCGACGAGGCGCACATGCGCGCCGTAATCGACGGGCCTGTGGGCAAGGAGATTTTGGAAAAAATCACCAAAAGCCCGGCCCGCTTGGTGGCCTTGGGCTTCATGGACAGCGGCTCGCGCAGTCTCTACACCAAAAAAGAAATCAAAACCCCGGCTGACCTCAAGGGCCTGAAGATCCGCGTGATGGGCAACCCGCTGTTTGTGGACACCATGAACGCCATGGGCGGCAACGGCATCAGCATGGGCCACAACGATGTGTACAGTGCGCTGCAAACCGGCGTGGTGGACGGTGCTGAAAACAACCCACCAACATTGTTTACCTCTAACCAGTACTCCACTGGCGTGAAGTTTTACACCCAGACCACGCACTTGATCATCCCTGAAATTTTCGTCATGTCCAAGGTCACTTGGGACAAATTGACCCCGGCCGACCAAGCCAGTGTGATGAAGTTTTCTGGCGAGGCGCAATTGGAGCAGCGTGCCTTGTGGGACAAGAGCGTAGCCGAGTACTCGACCAAACTCCAGGCCGCTGGCATTCAGTTCAAGGCAGTGGACAAAAAGCCCTTTTATGACGCCACTGCCCCTGTGAGAGCCAAATACGGCGCGCAATATGCCGACCTGATGAAGCGCATCGAAGCGGTCAAGTGATTCGCTTGCAGCGGCCTCAGACGCCGCTGCGTGAGATGGGACGGGGAGCCCCCGTCCCTTTGGTTTTGATGAACTCGCCCGCGAGGATTTAGAAAAATGTTGCGTTTCCTTGACCGCCTTTACCTGATCTGCATTTGGATTTCTGGCCTGTCGATTTTGGCGATGAGCCTGATCATTCCATGGGGCGTTTTCGCCCGCTATGTCCTGGGTACGGGCTCGAGCTGGCCAGAGCCGGTGGCGGTCTTGCTGATGGTGACCTTCAC
>JAIXOX010000103.1 GCA_027486555.1 Comamonadaceae bacterium | reverse complement strand
ACCAGGCTCTTAAATGATTCATATGAGTGAATGAAGAAAAATAGAGAAGACACTCAGGGTGTTGCACCGTCAACCAGGGCTGTCAAAACCTGATCAGAAGACCGCGCAACATTCGGTTCAAGCTTTGATCGCCCACGCATTGCACCAGCCTTTGACTACCAATGGCTTGTCGGCGAGCAATGGGCATTCCCCACACGTCATGGGCTTTGCCTTGGTAAAGCGCTCAGTTTGTGCACGCCTGGCCTGCCGCATATTTCGGAAAATTTCAGGTACTCATTGGGCGTTGCCATCGAGATGAACCCAAAACCAATTTTTTATGAGCGATCTTTAAAATTAAATCCCAGCATATTTGAACTGACCCGACCATAGGCACTTGCTGCGGCCTTTACCCCCAACTGGGGCTGGGGAATTGGCATTTGGATGCACACTGAACCAAAGTTTATCGAGGACTAGCCCTGTGGATGCCAAATTTTCTGAACGTCTTTCAAACCTTTCTGAAGGCGATATTTCAGCCATCATCCAGATGGCCTGGGAAGACCGAACTGCCTTTGAAACCATTCAAGAGCGGATGGGATGGTCAGAAGCGGAGGTGATTCGTCTCATGCGGCATGAACTTCAGCCCAGCTCATTTCGGATGTGGCGCAAGCGCATGAAAGGGCGCACGACCAAGCACAGGGCCTTGAGAAGTGTTGAAATGAAATTTGAAGACCGCTTGGTGGCAGACCATCGCAGAGCAAACTGCTAAAAGAATGGGCATTCATTGCGCCGATTAAACATCTGCTGGCTCAAGGTCTTGTCATCTTTCGTGTTGCAGCTATTCACTCAGAAATTATTTTTTAATGGTTGAAATATAGGAACTTAATAATTTATTGCACCGGATGAATTTTAAATTTATAAAACTCTTTTTTGACGCAGACGAATAAACCACAAAATACGTAAGGGTTTTGAATTTCTCCATGACGGCTAAAGTTTTATCAAGTTTTTCACCAGTGCACACAAAGCTGTGAAACCTGCAAACAATGACCATTCAGATCACGGGGCACTGTTCGCAACTGATAATTCGCGTGCCGCATTTTCGGCAATGCAGAACAACTAAATTTTTCGGAGTTTCAAATAAAAAAGACATTGATTGCTACAGTCTTGGCACTGGGCGCAGCTTTCTCCGTGCAAGCCAAAGACATCGTCGATACGGCCGTGGCCGCCGGTAACTTCAAAACCCTGGCAACGGCGCTCACCGCCGCTGGTTTGATTGACACACTCAAGGGCAAAGGCCCATTCACAGTTTTTGCACCCACAGACGCCGCATTTGCAAAGATTCCTAAAGCCGACTTGGACGCATTGCTCAAAGACAAAGCCAAGCTCACTGCAGTGCTCACTTACCACGTTGTTTCCGGCAAAGTGATGGCAGCAGACGTCAAAGCGGGCAAAGTCAAAACCGTTCAAGGCTCTGAGATCACCATCTCCACCACAGGCGGTGTCATGGTCGACAAGGCAAAAGTAACAGCAACGGACATCGTTGCCGACAACGGTGTGATCCATGTCATTGACAGCGTGATCATGCCTAAGTAAGTTAATCAAGTTTTTACAAACGGTAAAAAATTGATCTGCGGTGGAAAACTGAATTTTCCACCGTTTTAAATAAAAGCCTCAGCCAATCAACTGCTTAAAATGAATTTATTTAAATTTTCAGTGGCTTTATTTCTCATGTTGATCAGCATGCGAAGTTTCGCAAATGAACTCTCTTTGGAATTACAAAAAACATGCACGAATGAGCAGTTGAGCGCCCATCAAACGGTCAAAGGCCGTTCATTTCAAGCCGATGATTTCAAGAGCTACTGCAAATGTGAAGCAGAATTTATTTTAGAAAAAGCAACACAAAACCAGTTGGCTCAGTTCAATAAAAACAAAGACTTGTCTCCAAATTGGCTAAAACAATTAAAATCAAAAGCGCCAAACATTTGTGTAGACAAAGGGCGTGGCATAACCACTTAGGAAAATCTTTGTCGGTGATTTTTTCTTTTGAAGACTTAAATGAACTTGCTCACATTTTTGCGCTGTGTCTGCGCAGCATTGACGATTGCAAGCAGCGCCGTGCTGGCGCAGTCCGGACCCAACGCCGAGCGCTACAGTCAACTACCGGCCAGTGCAGACGGCATAGGCAAGAGCTACATGGGGCGCGAAATCTCCGCGGTAATGGGCTGGCAGGGCGCGTTATGGCTTGAGCGCCAGGAACGTGAACGCGAAGAGCGTACGGACCTGCTGCTGGCTGCTTTGATGTTGAAGCCTGGCACCGTGGTGGCCGATATTGGGGCCGGCACCGGTTACCTTTCTCGGCGCATGGCTCCCTTGGTGATGCCGGGGGGCAAGGTCTGGGCTGTGGATGTACAGCCAGAAATGATCAACCTGCTTCAGGCTGGGGTGAAGCGCAGTGGGTTGACCCAGATTGAAGCGAAGTTGAGTGCGGTGGACGACGTCAAATTGCCTGCTTCCTCGGTGGACTTGGCGATCATGGTCGACGTCTACCACGAGTTGGCCTATCCCTACGAGGTCATGGCCAGCCTGCTCAAGGCCCTGAAACCTGGTGGACGGCTTGTCTTTGTAGAGTACAAGGCCGAGGACTCGTTCGTTCCCATCAAGCCGCTGCACAAGATGAGCGAAGCGCAAATCAAGCGCGAGGCGGCTGTTTTCGCGCTGGATTGGGAGCGTACCGTGAGCTCGCTGCCTTGGCAGCATGTGGTGGTGTTTCGCAAGCGCAACTGATTGGGCACCGGGCCGATGGGCGTTTTGGCTGTCAACTAAGAAAAGCCAAACCCATGAGCGCTTGAACATAGAAAGAATCCGATGGACTGCATCGTTAAGCACCTCGCTCTTGCACTGACTTCAATCATTTTTGCTTTGGCAACGCCATTTGCACAGGCTCAAACGGTTCGCGCTGAAGTCGTGGCCTCCAATCTGCAAAATCCATGGGCTCTGGCGTTCTTGCCTGATGGCCGGTTTTTGGTCACCGAGCGTCCCGGGCGATTGAGAGTGATTGAGCCAAATGGTGAAATCAGTGCGCCTGTTCTTGGCCTCCCAAGTCTGGTGGCGCAAGGTCAAGGCGGTTTGTTGGATGTGCTGGTGGACACTGATTTTGTCAACAACAATACCTTGTACTTTTGCTTTTCTGAGCCCGGCCAAGGCGGCAACAGCACCGCGCTTGCAAGGGCCCGCTTATCGTCTGACCTTTTGCGGCTGGAAGAACTGAAGATCATTTTCAGTCAAAAGCCCAAGGTGGCCAGCAGCGCACATTTCGGATGTCGAATCGTGGAAAGCCAGACGAACGGCAAGCCTGACGGCATGCTTTTTCTGACTTTGGGCGACCGGTATAGCCAGATGAATGACGCGCAAACGCTCAACAACCATCAAGGCAAAATTGTCAGGATTTACAAAGATGGCCGGGTGCCCGACACCAACCCGTTCGTCAAGAGTTTGGGTGCATTACCGGAAATATGGTCTTATGGTCACCGAAACGTGCAGGGTGCTGTTTTGTCGCCCGATGGCAGCTTGTGGACGCATGAACACGGCCCGCAAGGGGGTGATGAGATCAACACAGTTTTACCTGGACGTAACTATGGCTGGCCAGCGATCACCTATGGAGAAAACTACGGCGGCGGAAAAATCGGTGGGGGTCTGAGCGCTCAAAAAGGCATGGAGCAGCCTTTGCACTATTGGGTTCCATCCATTGCGCCATCGGGTATGGTTTTTTTGAACAGCGAACGCTACGGCCGCGCTTGGATCGGTCACCTCTTTGTGGGTTCCCTTAAATTCGGATACCTTAACCGGCTAGAACTCAGCCAACCGTTTGGCGGTAAGGTCATCAAAGAGCACAAGCTCCTTGAAGATTTGGGTCAGCGAATTCGCGATGTTCGACAGGGTCCCGATGGTTGCTTGTACGTGCTCACGGACAGTAGGCGTGGCCAGTTGATGAGGTTGGTATTGAAATAAATAATCAATTCAATCCGCTGATGAGCATATCGCCCCGTCTGCATGTTTTGAATGAGCCATGGGGTTTTAAAAACTTGCCGGCATGTGTTCTTTGAGGAGAAATAGAAGTTTGTTCTAGGGTATTCGGTTGCTGCGTTGCTTTATCACCCAAAAATTGCCTATTTGACACAGCAAGTGCTGAAATCACTTTCATCAAAGACTGAGTTTGTTTTGAAGTGAGTTCTGCCACCGAGCCCTGCGAACCCATTTAAAAATGCGCTGCAGGATTTTTGGGATGTCCGCACGGGTGTCATCCCCAAGTGCTTGATTGATTGACCCAACGTGAATTGAAACCCTTCACGCACTCGGTTACGACGTCGTCCGTTCCAACAAGCATGTGCGCAATGAGGACCACTGCATTTGTGGTGCGCGCGGTGTCGCCAGTATTTTGAAAAAAGTGATAGCCAAAACGGCGCCTGGCAGCGAAGCGTTTTTGCCTGATTTTTTATGAACAAAGAAAGTTTGGCATTCGCTTGTGTCGACTGGGCGAAATGCCCACTGGCTTGACGGCCTGAAGCTCAAAACAAAGCCGCCTAAAAAACGGCGTGCTCCCCGCGATTGGGCGCGTCTTCACCTTTGACCCAGCGGGCATAGGCATCCCACAGCGTTTGTGTGCCATGTGAGGGGGTGGCTTGGTCATCGTAGCGCTGTGCCTCAGCGTCCCAGACCAACATGGACTCGGTGGCGTAATACCGCCCAATGCGGGCCAACTCGGCCTTGTCTGCAGCAGCAGGACTGAACTTGCCCAACACGCTCAACACACCCACGATGACATCCATCAGGCCCACCGGAACACGCTTGAAACGAGGCGGCATGCCCAGCAAAGCAAACAAATGCTCGCCTTGCGCCAGCGGCGTGATGGCAGGCCCCGGCCCGCCGATGGGCAAGATCCGGTTGTGCCGCGACCCATCGTTCAGGCACCCCGCCAGAAAATCGGCCAGATCATCGTCGCTGATGGGCTTGCAGGCGGTCAACTGACCATCGCCAAAAATCAAAAAAGGCTTGCCTTTTTTGACACGATCGAGCTGACCCGACAACGATTTGAAAAAAGCGGTGGGGCGCACGATGGAATAGGTCATGCCTGATTCGATCAAGGTGTTTTCAAAGGCCAATTTGGCATGTTGAAACGCCAACAAGGGCTTTTGCACGCAGATCGCCGACAGTTGCACAAAATGCCTCGCGCCCGCAGTTTGTGCCGCTTTCAGCGCACCCACATGGGCCTGGTGATCAACGCGCCAGGCGTCTTGAGGAGAGCCTGTGCGTGAGGCCATGCAAGAGACCACGGCGTCGAATTGGGCCTGCGTGAAAGACGGTTGGGACCAGACTTGAGGATCGGACGCATCCCCCCACAGCAGCGTGGCCCCGGCCAGACGTTCAGACAGCGTTGTGTCGGCTGGCATGGAGCCCACGCCTTGGCGAGGCCTGACCAGACAAACCACCTCGTGGCCATGCCGAAGCAGTGCCCGTACAGTGGCCATGCCGATCGTACCGGTCGCCCCGAGTAAAAGCACTCGCAAGCAAGCCCTTTGCTTGGACTCATTGACTGGCCATGTTGTGCTGGTGTCCGGGCAAGGCACTGGGAGGGAAAGCTGATCGGTGGTCAAACAAGGGGCTCCCAAAATTTTCAGAAATTTGATGTGGCTGTTTTTGGGCTGATGGTAAGAAGGACCGCCAGAGTTGCTTTTTCTACAAAGCAACTCTTTTTAACCGAACATTGCCAAATTTAGGTGCTTTGGATTTTCTGAACATCAAAGATGGATGTGTCCTTGAATTAACGCCCACCTGCCACGTCCACGATGCTGCCATGGACGTAGCTGGCGTCCGGGCCGGCAAGCCACATCGCCACCTTGGCCACTTCTTGTGCAGTGCCGGATCGCCCCATGGGGACGGCCGTTTTGGCCATGTTTTGCATTTGCGCGACGCCGCCGTGCACATTGTGGATTTCTGTCTCAATGAGACCGGGGCGAATGGCATTGACGCGTATGCCCTGTGTGCCCACCTCTTTGGCCAATGCCAGGTTAAAACTGTCCAGCGCCCCTTTGGACCCAGCGTAAGCGCTACCGCCTGATAAACCACCCAGGCGGGATGCCACCGATGACATGTTCACAATGGCACCTCCCGTGCCGCCGCTCGTGGTGGACATGCGCAGCACCGCCTCACGCGCACAGTAATAAGCACTGAAGACGTTGGCACCATAAAGTTGATGGAGATTTGTTTCATCGACTTGCGTGATCAAAAAACTGGCCAGGATGCCTGCGTTGTTGATGAGCGCATGCAGTGGCCCCAGGGCCTCGTCGAACTCACGAAACATGCGCTGAACTTCCGATTGTTGGCTCACATCAGCCTGCAAACAAACGACTTTCACGCCCGTTGCCCGCAGCTCTTCGGCCAAGTCCATGGCCTCGGTCTGGCTTTGCTTGTAATTGAGGCCAATGGACCAGCCTTGCTGTGCAGCCTGTCTGGCGATGGCCTGCCCAATGCCCCGGCTGGCTCCCGTGATCAAGATGTTTTGGGCTTGGCTCATCGTGTCACTCCGGTTGTATGTTGGCTTCTTTGACCAGGCGAGTCCATTTGTTGACTTCGCTGCCCATGAATGTCTTGAGTTGCTCAGGTGTCATGACCATGGCTTGAATGCCAATACCGGCCAGTTTGTCCTGAGATTCCTTGGTCTTGAGTGCTTGACCCATGGTGGCGTTCAATTTGTCCACCACATCTTTGGACATGCCGGCCGGCCCCAAGAGGGCGAACCAGGCCGTGATGTCAAAACCCGGCATGGATTCGGCCAAGGATGGCCAATCGGGCACCAGCGGGGAGCGCTTGAGGGCTGTGATGCCCAAGGGGCGCAATTTGCCGCCCTTGGCTTGGGCCATTGAATTGCCCAAATCCACAAAGGTGTAATCCACCACGCCTGCCATGACGTCGTTCATGGCCAAAGGAATGCCCTTGTAGGCCACACCCAAGGTGTCCACTTTGCCCAACTTGTTCAGCACAGCAATGCTCACTTGCGAACTCGATGAGCCATAACCCGCGTTGACTTTGCCCGGACGTTGAGCGGCGTACTGGATGAATTCCTGGATATTTTTGGCTGGATGATCGGCCTTGACCATCAAAACCAGCATGTTTTCGCCGACGGCAGCGATGGGGGAGAAGTCCTTGAGGGGATCATAGGGAATGCTTTTGAGCAAGGCGACGTTGGAGGCCGCCGCCGAATTGGAAGAAAACAACAAGGTGTAACCATCGGGTGCAGATCGGATGACCTCCATGGCGGCTATGGAGCCTCCGGCCCCTGGCTTGTTTTCAACCACAAAAGCCTGGCCCAGTAAATTCTGCATTTGCAAAGCCATCAGTCGAGCGGCTTGGTCCGTCGCACTGCCTGCAGGAAACGGCACCACAAATTTGACAGGTTTGGACGGGTAAGCCTGAGACCATCCTGAACCAGATGCGGCCAAGAGGGCAAGACCCAAAGTGAGCGTTTTTAAGAAATGGCGTGTTTTCACTGTGTCTCCTGATGGTTATTGAAAAATGCTTTGTTCAAGTTTTTTGAACTTGAAGGGTCAGTAAGTGAAAAGACAAGGATTTGCCATGCATGTCGAGGTTGAGTGAATCATTGACCCCACCATCCAAAACGTTGTCGATCACAAAATTCATGGCGCTGAGCTTGGGTAAAAGGTAACGGCGCACTTGACTGGGCCGACGTGCGCCGAAATGCGCAGCGACCTTTTCGGCCGTGACTTGGTCAACCAGTAAAGCGAAATCTTCCTCTTGGTAGGCAATCAAGCTGATATTGGCGTGGTTGCCTTTATCGCCTGTTCGAGCATGTGCAAGGTCGTAAAGCGCAATGTGGGTCATAGGGCGATGAGGGTCAAAAGTTAGATCAATTGAAAGCTGGCAGGAATTTTTTCACGCGGAATCAGGCACGCCAAGTTGGACAGTCTTTGTCGCTTGGCCACTCGAACGCCACCCCCTCCTGCAGGCCCGCCTGTCCACAAGGCGGTCAATTCTTGCAGCAGCAACTCGATCGTGACCAATGATTCGTGCTTGGCGGCCACCCGCAAACGGACATCGTTTGCGCGGGTCACGGGTGTATCCGTCAACATGCTCCCGCCGTCATCGCCCAAGATGCTGGTGATCCCGATCAAGTCAAACCGAAGAGACACTTGATGACCCATGCGTTTTTGCATCACTTGCATGGCCAGGCGAGCCCTGGCCTCTGCATTGGGACCTGCGTAGGAAATCTCACCCTCGCCAAGCCAACCGCCATCAAAATAGGCCAATACTTTGAGCGTCGCGGTTCGGGGGTGGCCTTTGACGCCCGACAGTCGAACGCGGTCCTGTCCGACTTGCGCAACTTGGGCTTGGGTGATGTCAGCGACCACATCGGGGGTGATGTATTGGGCTGGGTCATGAACTTCATACAGCAGTTGTTCCTTGACCGTGCGGCAGTCGACCAATCCGCCTGTGTGATCTGCTTTGCTGATCACACAGGAGCCATCTTCAAAAATCTCTGCGATGGGAAACCCGACGTTTTCAAGACCAGGAACTTCTTTTTTGCCCGGATCGGCAAAATAACCGCCGGTGACTTGTGCTCCGCATTCCAGCAAATGCCCGGCCATGGTGGCACCGGCCAATTTGTCCCAATCGGTCGCATGCCACCCATAGTGCGCAATGGCCGGCCCGAGCAACAAAGACGGGTCAGCCACGCGCCCCGTCACCACAATCTGAGCGCCTTGTTGCAGCGCTGCTGCAATTTCGAAAGCCCCCAGATAGGCGTTTGCACAAACAAAACGAGCCTCGTCAAATCCACTTTCCAAATGCGCTTTGACAAGCTCACGGCCCTTGGCGGTGGACAAGTTATCGCCCATGACCACAGCGATCTTCGGTTTGGGCAAACCCAGTTTTTCTGCCAATCTCAGGATGCACAAGGCTGCGCCTTGTGGATTGGCCGCACCGAAGTTGCCAATGATGGGAATGTTGTGTTGCAAACAATCGGCCAGGATGGGCATCAGCTCCAATTCCAGCAAGGGTTCATAACCCAAGCTGGGATGCGCCCTGCGAATCAGATGTTGATGGGCCAGGGTTCTTTCTGCCAGATTTTCAAACATCAAGGCGGCTGGGCCACCCCGGGCGATCAGTGTTCTGACCACCGGAAGGGCCGCATCGACACGGTCCCCGGAAAAACCAGCGCCGCAGCCCACAGCCAATGTTTGCATTCGAAGACCTGTTGTGTTGAAAAGAGAAGTCATTCTGCAAATGTTCAATTGGTTTGTAAAATTAAATTAATTTCATAATTGTTAAGATAAGCTGATGAAACTTTCGGGTCGTTTGATCGATGCTTTTTTGGCTCTTGAAGAGACGCGGCACTTCGGGCTGGCTGCCCAAAGGTGTCATGTTTCTCCCTCAGCGCTGAGCCAGTCCATCAGCCGCCTGGAGGCGCAACTGGGCATGCGACTTTTTGATCGCGATACGCGCAATGTTTTTTTAACGTCTGAAGGCGAAATGTTTTTATTGGGTGCCAACCGAATTGCTGCGGAAATTCGCTCAACCCTGGAAGAGGTCAGTGATCGATTGCAAAAAAAGGCTGGTCGCGTCACCATGGCTGCACCCCCATCCATGGCATCGAACTGGTTACCTGAGCGCATGGCCTTGTTCAAGTCACGTTTTCCAAGCATTGAGCTGAAACTGTATGACGTGGTTTCGGACCAATGCCTTGATTTGATCCGCCAAGGACGGGCGGACATCGCCATCAACGCCCAGCCGGGACATGCTTTTGAAGTGGATTCGAAAAATTTATTCAATGAACCCATGTTTTTGATTTGTCACAGCAGCCATGCTTTGGCCTGCAGATCCTCGGTCAGCTTGCGAGAACTGAAAAAACAGCCCTATATCCACACCATTCGAAGCGGAAGTGTTTGGCAACATGTGCAAACATTTTTGGGGCCCGCAGGGGTTGTCGATACCGGGTTGGAGGTCAGTCAATTGAGCACGTTGGGAGGTTTGGTGGCGCAAGGCTTTGGCCTCAGTATCGTGCCCCAATTTGCCTTGGCTTTGTGCATGAGAAACGGTGTTGCAGCGGTACCTGTCAAAGACAAAAAAGCCGTTCGGCCGATTTATTTGATCAAAAGAAAAAACCACAGCCTGTCGGCGGCTGCGCAAAGTTTTTACGATCAACTGATGCTCGAGGCCATTGATTCAAAAAATCTGTAACCGGTTCGCAGGGCACAAGACATGGCAAACTTGACATCTGCTCGCTTGATTTTGAAGCATGTCAATCCACAAAACGACTCACATGGAACCCCACCAAGGTCATAATGGATTTCGTTGTGTGGGAATCAAGAATGAACAAACTCAAAATATCCAAAATCAGAAACATCTCTGCCCGCTATTACGCCGTAGGAATCGTCGTTTTTTCTGCAGTTCTTTGCGTGCTGGCAGTCATTGTCGAATTGGTCAAAAGAAACAGTTGACCCTTTGGTTTTGCGCCAAGGCGTGCTTCAACCCCTTGGTCAAGTCAAAAACATCAGCGGGTGATTGCGCCCCGATGCCCTGCTCAAGGCATCTCGACCATGAACCGCAGCAAATCCTGCTGAGTCCACAGATCAAATGCCCAAATAGGCCTTGCGGATTTCATCACGGCGGCTCAACTCGGAGGAGAGACCCGAGGTGACAACACGACCATTTTCGAGCACATAAGTGCGCTGAGAAATTGCCAATGCGCGGCTGACGTTTTGCTCCACCAACATCACGGCTGTGCCACTTCGGTGGATGGCTTCAATGGCCCGGAACATCTCGCCCACAATGCTGGGTGCAAGTCCCAAAGAGGGTTCATCCAACAAGAGCAGACGGGGTAAGGCCATCATGGCCCGGCCAATGGCGACCATTTGTTGCTGACCGCCAGACAAAGTGCCAGATACCTGGCTCAATTTGGCACGCACGGCGGGAAAGAGTTCACACACCTTCTCAAGCGTTTGATCACGTACGGCACGGGCAGCCGGGTGCATGGCACCGAGTTCCAGGTTTTCACGCACCGTCATGCCGGTGAACAATCTGCGGCTTTCAGGCACCAAGGCCAGGCCTTTTTCACACAGCTGATGCGCCGGCAGCACCGAGACTTTCTCACCCTCCCAGAAGATCTGGCCGGATTTCAGCGGACTCAGGCCCATGACCGCATTGATCAAGGTGGTCTTGCCGGCGCCATTCGGGCCGATGACCGAGACCAGCTCCCCAGAATTGACCTGCAAAGACACATCCCAAAGCGCCGGAGCCGCACCGTAGTTGACTTGAATTTGTTCTATTTGAAGCATGTTTACACCGCCGCCTCGTCACCCAAATAGGCCCGCACCACCTCGGGGCGGGACATGACATCCTGCGGGTGGCCTTCGGCAATGACCTCGCCTTGGTTGAGCACCACCAGCCGGTCGGACAAGGCCAGTACGGCACTCATGACGTGTTCGACAAACACAATGGAGGTGCCGCGCTCCCGTATACGGCGAATCGTCTGCACCGCCGCACCCATTTCGGAGGGCGTCAACCCCGACAAAACTTCATCGAGCAAAAGCACTTGGGGCCGAGCCGCCAGCGCTCGGGCCAACTCCAGGAATTTGCGTTGGTGCAAATTGAGTTCATCCGGAAAATGATCGCCCTTGTCTTGCAGTCCGGTGAACAGCATCCACTCCCGGGCCTCGGCCAGAGCCTGTGCGTCCGTCAAACGCGCGCCGCCGTAATGGGCGGCCAAGGTGACGTTTTGCAACACCGTCAAACCGTTAAATGGACGCGGAATCTGGTAGGTGCGTGATAAACCCTGCCGGCGAATGCGGTGGGCAGCCCAGCCCGCGCACGTCTGGCCACGCAGCAGCACCGAGCCTTCAGTGGGCCGGTAATGGCCCGTGACCACGTTGATGAAGGTCGATTTGCCGGAACCGTTGGGGCCCAGCAGGCCTAAAATTTCACCTTGGTACAAATCAAGGTCAACCTGGTTCAAGGCCCGGATGCCTGAGAAATGTTTGCTCAGGCCGCGCACTTCCAGCACTTTTTCTCGGTTTGGTGAATCGGCTGGGCGTGTCAAGGGTCGTTCAATCACCAAGGTGTCTTCGCTGGCATGTTCTGACGCGTGCGCATCGCCAGACAGCCCATTGCTCCGTTGAATCGAGCGTTTGTGCTGACGCAACTGCCAGGTGCCCAAAATGCCGCGTGGCATGACCAGCACCGCGCCCGCTAACACCAGGCCAATGATGACCTTGCCGACCAGCGCACTTTCACCGGCAGTGAAGGCATGGAGCAGAAGCGTGATCAAAATGCCGCCCAACATGGGCCCTGCCCAATGGCGACTTCCGCCCAACACGCTCATGAGCACCACGGTCAAGGGGACGGTGATGTTGAATGTCTCACCCACCGTCACATAAGAAACGTACAAAGCATGGATGGCACCCATGACACCGGCAAAGAAACTCGACAAGGCAAATGCGCCCATCTTGAGCCAAAAGGTGGGCACGCCGTTGACCTCGGCGGCATCCTCGTCGTCGTGGATGGCCAGCAAGCCCAGACCGGCGCGGGCATGGAACAGCCACCAGGCCACTGCAACGCAAAGGACAGTCAAAACCAAACTGGCGTAATAGAAGGTGGACGCAGGCTTGGGACCCCACTGCGGCAAACTGACCCCCATCAGGTAGACACCGGGGCCACCATCGATGGGTGTGTTGACCGCCACTGTGGCCAACACAAAGCCCACCGCCAAGGTGATCAGGGCAAAGGATTCACCACGGATCTTGCGCACATTGAACACCAGCGCCCCAATGGCCAGCGCCAGCAGCGAGGCCAGTACACCACTGCCCAGCGCAGCGGGCACCACAGACCATTCAGCCTTGGCTGCCAGCGTGGCCATGCCGTACATGCCCACACCAAAAAACGCCCCATGGCCAAATGAAAAATAGCCGGAGTAACCCGAAAGCATGTTCCAGGATGTGGCCAGCGTCATCCAGAAAAAGATCACATACAACAAGGACTGCAGGTGCACTGGCAAGCCCATATAAGGTGCAGCAAACAGCAACACCAACACCACGAACAAGAGGGTAAACCGCTGAATCTTATTCATCACTGCGCCTGAGTAAAAGAATCAGGATCAACACCGTGAACGCCACCAGTGGTGCCCAAGTGGGTGCAATCAAAGCCTGGGTCAAGGACTCGCTGATGCCAATGGCCAAGCCACCGAGCAAAGGGGTCAAAGCCGAACCCAGCCGCCCAATCATGACCACTGCGAACACCACACCCACCCAAGCAAAGATCTGGGATGGGGCCAAAGTGAAAGTCAAAGCCACACATACACCCGCACACGCTGCCAATGCCGCACACAAACCCGCCATCAAAATGGCCAGGCGCTTGGAATTGATGCCAAAGGCCGTGGCAATCGCAGGGTCCTCGGCACTGGCACGCACGGACTTGCCCATGTCGGTGCGGTGCAGCATCCACCACACCAGACCTACGGCGATCAAGGACATGGCCAAAGTCAAGGCTTCGGAGTAGGTCACGACCACGCTGCCCAGGCGGAATTTGTGCTCATCGTAGACAGAGGCCATGCGGCGAAAATCGGCGCTCCAAATCCACTGCAGCAAAGCCTCCACCGACACAGTGATGCCAAAGGTCACCAGCAAAGAGTTGAAAGGCGTGATGGCAAATCGGGCAAAAACCGCTTGCAAAGCCATGCCAAGCGCCGCAAACAGGGGCAACAACACCAACAGCGAGATCAAGGGGTCGACACCCAACCGCGTCTTGAGCTCGTAGGTGATGTAGGCCGACAGAAACACCCAGGCGAAATGCGCCAGATTGATTTGCCGCAGCAAGCCCCAGCCCAAGCCGACGCCCAGGCCAATCAGGCCATACAGAGCACCGAGAAAGACGCCGGAGGCGAGCGCTTGAAGTAAGAGCCCTGCGCTGGGCATGTCAGAAATTCATCTTGCTGCCGGGCAAAGCCACATCTTTGGGGTGGATCACCACCCACTTGCCGCCTTGCAACTGCTTGATGCGATTGAGGTCATCGCCATAGTTGTTGGGGCCATCAAATCGGACTTTGCCAATGATGGTGTCCACGCGGTTTTTCTTGAGCCATGCTGAAATTTTGGCATCTTCCAGACTGCCTGCGCCCTTGACACCCGCCTCCAGGAATTGCCAACCGGTGAACGCATTGGCCGCTTGCAATTCGAACACGGTGTCGGGCAGGTTGGCTTTGGCTGCGCGCTCGTTGTACATCTTGATCGCTTCGGCATAAGCGGGGTTGTTGGTGAAAGGCGCATGCTGTTCAAAGGTCGTCAAGGTCAGCGCATTGGACGCCAAAGGCGATTGCGCCAGTGGCCCTGGCGTGGGGTACACATGGAAATGGATTTTGGGTTTGTAATCAATCTTGTTCATGGCCTCAAGCAATTGAATGCTCTCTGCACCAATGGATCCAATCCACACCATATCGGCATTGGCTTCTTTCAGGCGCGAGGCAATGGGGCCGAAGTCGCGGTTGCCAAACTCCCACTCCAGCCAAAGCGCCTCACGCAGACCCCGTTTTTTGAAAACCTCTCTGGCACCCACCGACAAGAAAACCACCGAGGGGAATTTGCTGCTCACCATGGCCACTGATTGCGGCTTGGCACCACTGGCAGCGATCGCATCAAGCAAGGTGTTGGGCACTGTGGAGCCCGGGTCGATGCCCATGACATACGCGGGAAAGTGCATGTCGTATTTGGCCAAGGAGGGAATGCCAAACGAGTTGGTGATCAACACTTTGCCGTTGCGCTGGGCCACACCCATCGCCGCCAGCGAGTTGGCCGTGGCATAAGGCCCCATCAACAAATCAACGTTGTCGCCCGAGATCAACTGCTCGTACAAGGTTCGAGCGAGGTCGGGTTTGGACTGGTCGTCCTTCACCACCCACTCCACAGGGCGACCGAGCAAGCCGCCGCGTTTGTTCAGTTGTTCGATGAAAATTTCACCAGAGATTTTGTGCATCACCGCCGTACCAGCCAGTGGACCCGTCAAGGACAAAGTGCTGCCGACCCGGATCGGTTTGTTCTGCGCATGCAGCCATGTCGAAGTCGAAGTGAGCAACAAGGATGAACCCAGTGCTTTCAAAAATGGCCGCTTTTGCATGTTTGATTCCTCAGATCGCTGTGAATGAAAATCTCAAAACTTGAAAATCCATTATGGAAGCCAACGTGAATTCGCCCATTAGGAATAACCCCTTGAACCGCTGTCGCCAACGCGCTTGCGAATTGGGGTGGATGCCCTTCACAGTGAATTGATGGTGGCGTCCTCACACAACGTCATTTTTATTTTGGAATTTTCACAACAACCTTTTGACCCATGAGCACAACTCCTGCCTCCAGCGCCTTCACACCCTCGGGCTCCACGCACATGGCCATTGCCGAGGTGGACCGTATCGTTGTGCGTGGCAAAGACCTCTGCCGCGATGTGATTGGTCAGCAATCGTTCACCGCCTATTTCCTGTTTTTATTGACAGGACAAACGCCCAGCGAGAATCTGGTCCGCGTGGCCGATGCCACCATGGTGTCTTTGGCCGAGCATGGCCTGGTGCCTTCGGTTCAGGCCGCCCGCATGACCTTGGCGGCAGCACCTGAGTCGGTGCAAGGCGCAGTGGCCGCAGGCCTGCTGGGCTGCGGCCCGGTGATTTTGGGGGCCTCTGAGACGGCCGGGCATCTGTTGATCGCGATGTTGGCCCAATCGGCCCAGCAAGGCCAATCGCTCGAAGATGTGGCGCGGGAACGCCTGCAAGCTTTTCGCTCTGCCAAGCAGGCCTTGCCCGGCTTCGGTCACCCGGTGCACAAACTGGGCGATCCACGCGCCACCAAACTGATCGATCTGGCCAAAGAGTGGGGCGTGGCCGGTGACCATGTGCGTGCCTTGCAGGCTTTGGCTTCGCAGGTCGAAGGCGTCTATGGCCGCCCCTTCCCGATGAACGTGTCTGCAGCCATTCCTGCCGTTTTGCTGGATGCGGGCTACCCTGCCGGTGCACTCAAAGGCATTCCTTTGCTGGCGCGCACCGCATCCTTGGTGGCGCACATTCTGGAAGAGCAAACCCGGCCCATTGGCTTCAAACTCGCCAGTGCGGCCGAGCAGGCCATGACCTACGACGGCCCCCCCGTGGCCCGCTGAAAACGGTTGCACGCCATGACCACAACAACGCTTTTGACACCTTTGGAAGTGCTGCGCCAGTTCGAGGTGCATGACTTTTCTGTTGACCAGTTTTTCCAGGCACGCCTGCGCCAGTTGACCGATCAGCCCATGGTGGAGTACCAAGGCACCGTCATGACCTGGCAAACATGCGCCGAACAAGCCGACCGTGCCGTGGCCTGGCTGCTGGCCAGAGGTGTGAAAACGGGCGACCGCATTGGGCTCATGGCTTACAACCATCCGGCGACGGTGGTCTTGCTGATGGCCTGCGCACGCACGGGCGCGATTCTTGTGCCCTGCAACCCCGAATTCGAAGCGCGTGAGGCCCAATACATTTTTGAGCATGCGGGTGTGCGCGGCGTCATTTGCTCGCCCGAAGCCTTGGTCAAAGTGCAGGAGGCCACGCGCGAGATGGCACCGATGCCCTGGCAAGTGGTCATTGACCAGGACCAGCCCGGCGCTGAAGCCGCCTTGCTGAACCAGTGGAGCGCTTGCACACCGGACTGCAGCACGCGCACAGGCACGGCCGACAGCACCTGCATGATCATCTACACCTCGGGCACCACGGGCTTTCCCAAAGGGGTGATGCACAGCCAAAGAAGTTATTTGCTCACGGCCGAAGCGTTTGTGCACCGCATGTATTTGCAGCCCGATGAGCGCTTGATGTGTGTGCTGCCGCTGTTCCATATCAACGCGCTGATGTACTCGCTGGGCGGTGCCATGGCGTGTGGCGGCACTTTGATTTTGATCCGCCGCTTCTCGGCATCCACTTTCTGGCAACAGGCCACCGAGACCCGTGCCACCGAGGTCAATGTGATCATGTCGGCTGCGGCCATTTTGGCGCGCCGACCGATCGAAGAATTTAGCCCCGAGCACAGCATCCGCAAGATGTTTTTGGCACCCTTGAACCGCGATTTGCTGGACACTTTTCAGCAGCGCTTTCATGTGCCAGTGTTGATTGAGTGCTATGGCATGACCGAAATCCCTGGCGTGCTGAGCAACCCCTTCATGGGGCCTCACAAACTGGGCAGCATGGGCTGCATATCACCGCACCCCGATCCCGCCATTGCACGGCCTGAAGTTCGGGTCATGGCAGAAGACGGACAAGAATTGCCCCTTGACGAAGTGGGCGAGTTGGCGGTCAAGACCCCCACTTTGATGCAGGGCTACTTCAAAGACCCCGAGCAGACAGCGGCCAGCTTTCGGGACGGGTGGTTCCTCACGGGCGATTTGGTGCGCCGAGATGCCGACGATTTCCTGTTTTTCTTTACCCGCAAGAAAGACATCATCCGCCGCCGAGGCGAAAACATCTCGGGTGCCGAGATTGATTCGGCCATTGGCAGCCACCCCGACATCCTCGAATGCGCATCGATCGGCGTGGCCTCTGACCTGGGCGAAGAAGAAATTTTGCTGGCCGTGGTGCCCCGCCCCGGCACGGCCATCACACCAGAGGCTGTGCATGCTTACGCCCTGCTGCACCTGTCGCCCATCAAGCGTCCCCGTTACATCGTCATGGTCGACAGCCTGCCGCACACAGGCTCCATGAAGATTGCCAAATTCAGACTCAAACCCGCAGACCACTTGCGCCTACAGGCCACCGATTTTTCATCCCAGGAAATTCAATCATGAGCGACACCTCCAACACCCCTGAACAACGTTACGACGCCTTGCACCTGATCACAGATGAGGTGCTGGCACGCTATTCCAAAACCCCTGACCCACGGCTGCGCGAGCTGATGCTGTCTTTGATCAAGCACATTCACAGCTTTGCCAAAGAGGTCAAGCTCACCGCCGAGGAGTGGGCCTTCACCATGAATTTTCTGGAAGAGACTGGCAAGTGGTGTTCTCCAGGCCGCAACGAATTCATGATTTTTTCAGATGCCCTGGGTTTGTCGATGCTGACCGTGACGCAAGACTATCCCCGTCCAGAGCACGCCACCGAACCCACCCTGGTCGGCCCCTTTCTGCTTGAAAACGCGCCCCAATTTCCCATGGGCGCAGACATCAGTGCAGGCGCTGCCGGCACACCCATGTATGCACATGGTCAGGTGCTGGACATCCATGGCCAGCCCGTGGCCCATGCCATCATCGACGTCTGGCATTCCGACGACCGGGGTTTGTACGACGTGCAGGATGGCCTGGAAGAAAAAGGACCTTGGGCGCGCGCCGCATTGACCACGGACGCCGATGGACGCTACAGCTTTTGGTCTGTGTTGCCGGTGGATTACCCCGTGCCCCAAGATGGCACAGCGATTCAGATGCTTCAAGCCACCACCGGAAGAAGTTGGCGTCCTGCGCATTTGCATTTCCGGATTCAGGCGCCAGGTCAGCGCCCCCTGATTACCCACATCTTTGACCGCAACAGCCAAAACCTGAACAGCGATGCCGTCTTTGGTGTGCGCCCTTCCTTGATCGCAGACTTCAAGCCCCAAACGCCTGGCCAAGCACCGGACGGCAAAAGCATGGACCGGGACTTCTTCACCTTGGAATACAACTTCACCATGACCGACGCCCTGGCGTGATCATGTAACTTGTCAGGCCCACGCCGCTCAGAGAACCCCACCATGCTGTTTGCATTCATCCTCGTGGACAAACCCGACCGAGCCGAACTGCGTCAGCGTGTTCGCCCGCAACACAAAGCTTATTTGGCAAGCGTGGCCCATCGCATGGCTTTTGCCGGGCCACTGACCCATGATGACGGTCAGACCATGTTGGGCAGCTTGCTGGTGATCGACTTCCCGGATCGCGACGCTGCGCATGCCTGGATTGCTCAAGAGCCTTTCACCCAGGCTGGGCTTTATGGCAGTTCGGCCGTGCACGCGTTTGTGAATTTATGGCCTCAACAGGTGGGTTTTCCTGCGCTCAGCTAGACCCAAAGTGGCCTGGGGCTTGTTGTGCATGCCAAGGCATGAAAGCGTCTTTCTGCAATGACGTGACTGACGGTGGCGTGTCAGACCCGTACCGCCCCGCCATGACGCTGGGGCGGGGTGTCAAGCGGGGTGGTGGTCAAATTTTCGGCCCGCGATGAGGGCGGTGAAAAAGCCATTGAACCACTGCATGTTCACGGGCTTGGCCATGAAGATGGTGCCTTCAGGCAGGCCACCCTTGGCGGCGATTTCTTCTTGTGACAAGGCCGAAATGACCAGGCAAGTCATGCGTTGGAATTGGGCCGAATGTTTGAGGGTGCGCAGCAGCTCAAACCCGTCAACGCCTGGCATGTTCAAGTCGGCGATCAGCACGTCGGGCTGGATGCTCGCCATGTCGATCAGGGCTTCAAGTCCGGAAGACATGGCCGTGCAGTCGACGGGCATTTCGCAACGGTTGCAAAAATCTCGCACCATGTCACGGGTGACGGGGTCATCTTCGACCAGCAAAACCCTCAGCCGGTACTCCCGACTTTCAATCGGGCTCATGAGCATGTTGTGCTTTTTTTGGTAGTCCCGAATGGAGGGCATGGAGATGCGGCGATGACCCCCCTGGGTTTTCCAAGCCTGCAGCTCGTTTTTTTCAACCAAAGTCTGGATGGTACCCACTGACAGTCCGAGCAATTTGGCTGCATAGGTGGTGCCGCAGTAGTCTTCTGGCGTGTCGGGCGTGTGGTGTATTTGCATGTCTTTATTTTAATGATAAAAGTGCGAAACAGGTTAAAAAATAATACTTTAATACGTGCAATAAAACAAATAGACACAATTTAAATGAGGTGAAGTGGCGTTTCAGCGATGGTCCCGCCTGTGACAAAGGACTGTGCAGCAGGGCGCAAGGTGACGATTAACATTGCGGACCAACTCAAGGAGACCTTCAATGTCTGCACATGCTGCCGTTTGGCCAGCTCGTCTGCCCGCCAGGATCAACGCGCCTGCAACCTCTTTGTGGATGAATCTGGCGGTCAGTGCCCTGCGGTATCCCGAGAAGGCTGCGCTGGTCTTCATGGGGCGGGTCTGGACATACCGGGAGCTGATGGCCCATGCCGAGCAGCTGGCGGGGCAGCTCAAGGCTTTGGGGGTGCAGGCGGGCGACCGTGTCGTGCTGGACATGCAAAACTGCCCGCAGTTGGTCATCACGCACTTTGCCATTTTGCGCATCGACGCGGTGGTGGTGCCAGTCAATCCAATGAACCGGGCCGAAGAGCTCAAGCATTACATCACCGACCCCGACACGAAATTGGCCGTGACCACGGCCGATCTGGCCCCCGATTTGGCGCAGGCCAGTGCGGCGCTGGCCCCCGAGGAGCGTCTGAAGCAATTGGTGGTGACGCAATTCAACGATGTGTTTGACCCCGATACGGTCGGCCCCGAAGACATGCCTGAGGCCTGGCGTCCGTGGTTGCTGCCGGTGCGGCCTTTGCCCAAGTTGGAGTCGGGCCATGTGCACGCCTGGGCCGATCTGATGGCGGCCCCGGCAGTGGACTTGCCCCCGCCTCAGGCCAAGACGGATGACCTGGCCATCTTGCCCTACACCAGCGGCACCACCGGCTTGCCCAAGGGGTGCATGCACACGCATGGCTCCATCATGCACAACGCCATGTCCAGTGCCTTGTGGGGCAATGGCACGCCAGAAAACGTGACCTTGTGTGTGGTGCCCATGTTCCACATCACCGGCATGGTCAGCGTCATGCACACCAGCATTTTGCTCGGGGCCAGCTTGGTGCTGATGCCGCGCTGGGACCGCGATGTGGCAGGGCATTTGATCTCGAAATGGGCCGTGACGCACTGGACCAACATCCCGACCATGGTGATTGACCTGCTGGGCAGCCCGAACATGGACCGTTATGACCTGAGCAGCTTGGTCTACATCGGCGGTGGCGGTGCGGCCATGCCCGAGGCCGTGGCGCAACGTTTGCTGGAACAGTTCGGACTGCGTTATGTGGAGGGTTATGGTCTGACCGAAACGGCCGCGCCTTCGCACTCCAACCCGCCTGATGCGCCCAAGAAACAGTGTTTGGGTATCCCGTTCATGAGCGTGGAGGCGCGCATTGTGGACCCCGAGACCCTGGCCGAGTTGCCACCGGGCGAGTCGGGCGAGATCGTGATCAGTGGCCCGCAGGTGTTCAAGGGTTACTGGAAGCGGCCCGAGGCCACGGCGGCGGCATTTTTTGAGCGTGACGGCTACTTGTTTTTCCGTTCGGGCGACATGGGGCGGGTGGATGAAGAAGGTTACTTCTTCATGACCGACCGCTTGAAGCGCATGATCAACGCCAGCGGTTTCAAGGTTTGGCCGGCCGAGGTCGAAGCCCTGATGTTCCGCCATCCAGCGATTCAAGAGGCCTGCATCATCGCTACCCGCGATGCTTACCGTGGCGAGTCGGTCAAGGCGGTGGTGGTTTTGCGGCAAGACCACAAAGGCCAAGTCAGCGAGCAGGACATCATCGACTGGTGCCGTGAGAACATGGCGGTTTACAAAATGCCCCGCGCTGTGACTTTTGTCGACGCCTTGCCCAAGAGCGGCAGTGGCAAAGTCATGTGGCGGGCCCTGCAAGAGGCCGAAATGGCCGCTTTGGCCCCCGAAACCAAAACCGCATGAGCTTGAAACTTTCCGTCCTTGACCAGTCAGCCGCCGCCGAGGGGCGTGGGCAAGACGCCACCATTCGCCAGACGCTGGCGCTGGCCGAAAAGGCCGAGGCCTTGGGCTACCACCGCTTTTGGGTCAGCGAGCACCACAGCCACCCCAGCATCGTGGGCAGCGCCCCCGAAGTCTTGATGGCCGCCATAGCCGCCCGCACCCAGCGCATTCGCATCGGCAGCGCTGGGGTGATGCTGCCGCATTACGCGGCGCTCAAGGTGGCCGAGCAGTTTCGGGTGCTGGACGCTTTGGCGCCGGGCCGCATCGACCTGGGCGTGGGCCGCGCGCCGGGCAGCGATGGGCGCACCGCACAATTGCTCAACCCCGACCGCAACGCCTCCGAGCGTTTTCCGCAGCAGGTCATGGAAATGCAAGCCTGGGTGAGTGGCCACAACCTGCCACCTGGTCACCCGGGGCACAACGTGTATGCCTATCCGCTGTCAGAGACCTCGCCCGACGTCTGGATGCTGGGCAGCTCGGACTACGGCGCTCAGTTGGCGGCGCACTTGGGTCTGCCTTATGCGTTTGCCTATTTCATTACAGACGGGCAGGGCGCTGACGAAGCCTTGCAGATTTACCGAGAGACTTTCCGACCCAGTGAGTCGCTGCAAAAACCCCATGCCGCCCTGTGCGTCTGGGCGCTTGCCGCCGACACCGACGAAGAGGCGCTGCGCCTGTTTGAAAGCCGCGCCCGCTGGAAGATGGACCGCAACCTGGGTCGCATCGGGGTGCTGTTGCCACCCGAAGAAGCAGCGCGTGACTACAGCCCGGCCGAGCAGTTTGCGCTGCAACGCCTGCGGGAAGGGGCGCTGATCGGCTCGGCTGCCACCGTGGGCCGCAAGCTGCGTCAATTGGCGGCTCGACTCGAAGTGGACGAGTTGGTGGTCATCACCTGGACGCATGACCCCGCCGCCCAATGCCGATCGTACGAACTCCTCGCCCAAGAATTTGCACTTGTTGCAAACTGCGCGCTCTGATTTTTTAAACCCTCAGGATGTCTGACATGTTCACCACTGCAATCGCTGGCAGCTTGCCCAAACCCGCCTGGCTGGCCGAAACCGAAAAACTCTGGCCCCAGTGGACCACCCAAGGCCCTGAGCTGCAGCAAGCCAAAGCCGACGCCACGCTGCTGTGGATCAAGGCCCAAGAAGACGCAGGCCTGGACGTGATCGGTGATGGTGAGCAAGCCCGCCAGCACTTTGTGCACGGTTTTGTGGAGCAGGTCGAGGGCATCGACTTTGTGAACAAAGTGACCATGGGCATCCGCAATAACCGCTACGACGCGCAGGTGCCGCAGGTCGTTGCGCCGCTTCGCCTGAAGGGCCGTGTGCACGCTTTTGAAGCCCAGTTGGCGCGTGCCCACACTCAGAAAAAACTCAAATTCACTTTGCCTGGGCCCATGACCATTGTGGACACTGTGGCCGACCGCTTTTATGGCGACAGGGTCAAGATGGCCATGGCCTTTGCCGAGTTGCTCAACCAGGAAGCGCTGGCGCTGCAAGCCGATGGCGTGGACATCATCCAGTTCGACGAGCCCGCGTTCAACGTCTACATGGACGACGCCGCCGACTGGGGTGTGCAGGCGCTGGAGGTGGCCGCACGCGGCCTGACCTGCACCACCGCCGTGCACATTTGCTACGGCTACGGCATCGAAGCCAACAACAACTGGAAAAAGACGCTGGGCGACGAATGGCGTCAGTACGAAAAAGTGTTCCCAGCCTTGGCCAAGAGCAGCATCCAACAGGTCAGCCTGGAGTGTATGCACTCACACGTGCCGATGGAGATGATGAAGCTGCTCGAAGGCAAAGACGTGATGGTCGGCGTGATCGACGTGGCCAACCCGGCCATCGAGACGGCCGAAGAAATCGCCGACACCATTGGCCGCGCTTTGCAGTTTGTGCCCAAGCACCGCCTGATCGCTTGCACCAACTGCGGCCTGGCCCCGATGAGCCGCGCCGTGGCCGAGGCCAAGCTCAAGGCCCTCGCCGAAGGTGCCAAGCTGGCGAGTCAGCGATACGCCTGAGCTCAGTGAGTGGCCACACCCAGCTCAACCCGAGCTGGCTTGAGGGCGTTATGCTTGCACCCTTTGCCTGATGGCCCGGATGTTTTCATGCCTCAAAACTCGCTGCTACCCCCCCTGACCGCCCCTGAACAACTCAACGCCACCCTGCATGCGCATGGCTTCGCCGTCCTAGGGGCTGGCGCTGTGTGCGCCTTGGCCGGGGTCAAGCCGCAGGACTTGCAGGCTTTGGAGTCAAGTTGGAACGATTTGCCACCCGATCAGCACCTCAAAGACGGCGGACGCTACCGCCGCAGGCGGCATGCGAGTTTTGAAGTCACGGAACAGGCTTCGCGGCAAATGCCGCACCGCGCCCATTGGCAGCCGGTGTCCTACAACGCTTTGCACGGCGGCATGCAGCGCTGGTTCGACCCCGTAGACGCAGAAGTGGTGCAACAAGGGGCCTGGTCGGCCTTGCTGCAATGGCTGGCGCGTGTGGCCTCGGCGGCGCAGGGGCCACAGACCTGGTACACCGAGACGCACCAATTTCGCATCGACACCACCGATGGCATTGGCCGCCCTACACCCGAAGGGGCGCACCGCGATGGTGTCAATTGGGTGGCGGTATTTTTGATTGGTCGCCATGGCATCAAGGGCGGCGAAACCCGGGTGTTCGATGTGGACAGTCCTGAAGGCCAGCGTTTTACCCTGAGTGAGCCTTGGTCCTTGCTGTTGATGGACGACACCCGCGTCATCCACGAAACCACGCCGATTCAGCCCGAACAAGACGGAGGCTGGCGCGACACGCTGGTGATCACCTTGCGTTCGGGCAGTTTTATGGACGATCCGGCGATGTCGTCATGAAACTGTGAATCTGAAAGCGGTCGGTCGGTGGCTTCAGCCCCACGCAGGCAGTTCTCTGTAGGAGCGACGCCCCCGTCGCGAAAAGCCTCGCACACCACCACCCATCGCTCGGAAGTTGGGGCGGTTACAAAGTGCGCAGCCCCTACAAAATGCAGGGCTCCCAAAAATGCAGGCATTCAAACGTCAAAGGGCCGAATCAATGGCGCGCAATTGAGCGCGGGCTGGACCAAGGGATGCCGCGCTCCTTGAGCAGCTCGGTGGCGATGTCCGGGCGGTCTGTCACCAGGCCGTCCACCCCCAAGTCCAGCATCTGACCCATGCTTTGACGGTCGTTCACCGTCCAAGCCAGAACTTTGAGGCCCAGGCTTTGGGCCTCGCGCACTTTTTGTGCATCCAGCTCGCGCCAAAACGATGACCAATGCGTGCCGCCTGCTGCTTGGATCATGCGCGGCACCGAGCCGTACTGGGCATATTGAAAGCCCGCAGTCCAGGCCGAAGCTTGTCCGGACTGGATGCCCAAGTTGTCCAGCGTGGGCAGTTGTGCGGTGAGGTACACCGTGGGCATGCCGGGCGCAAGTTTTTGCACCGCCTGCAGCGTGCGCCAATCAAAGGACAGGATCTGAACCCGGCCTTGCATGCCGTGATCGCGGACCTCTTTGAGCAGCAGCTGGACAAAACGCTCGGGGTCGGGCGTTTGGTCTGGGCGCTGCGGCGTGATTTTGGTTTCGATGGCGAATTGGACTTGCGTGTGGCCTTGGGCTTTGACCCGTTCAAACAGGTCTTTGAGCCGGGGAATGCGCACACCGTCTTGGCCCTTTTGCGCTGAAAAAGTCTGGGCGTAGCGCGATGCGGGGTTGATGCGGCCGACATCGTAGCTTTGCAGTTGTTCAAAGCTCAGTTGCCGGATGTCGGGGCCTTTGCTGCGCAGAAACTGGCCTTGTGCATCGCGGGTGATGTCCGGGTTCAAAGCCGGGTCGTGGCTGATGACCAGCACATCGTCGCGCGTGACCACCACATCCAGCTCCAGCGTGCTCACGCCCGCTTGCAGCGCCAAGGTGAACGAGGGCAGGGTGTTTTCGGCCAGCAGGCCCCGGGCACCCCGGTGGCCTTGCAGGTCAAGGGTCTGTTGCGCCAAGCTGGGCAAAACCGTCAGCAGCAAGGCCCAGCACAAAAGCGCTTGGCCCCCCATTCGTTTGTAGTGCACTGTGTGTCCTTGTGTGTTTTGGAGGATCAGGTGCCGACCACGGCACTGCCCAGATTTTTTAAACGCCGCAGCAGCCTAGCGTGGATGGCTGCTGGCTGTGAAGTTGACTCAGCAGGCGTGTTGGGCCGGAAAGTCTTTGGTGGGGAAGTTTTTGTCCATGATGGTCTATGCCTTGCCACTGAATTGATCAGGGTTTTTGCCTTTGAACGGCGCATAAAAGGCTTGGATGCGTGCCATGTCCACCTCCACATCACCCGTTGTGGTGAACACCGGCCCCAGGCCACTGCGTCGGGTGCTGTAGTCCATAAAGGCCAGCACGATAGGCACTTGTGCTTGCAAGGCAATGTAATAAAAACCAGTTTTCCAATAGCGGGTTTTGCTGCGTGTGCCCTCGGGGGGCACGATCAGTTGCACCGGCCCTTGCGCTTGCACCAGGGCTTGTGCAGAGGCGGCAACCAGATTGGTGGATTGTTCGCGGTTCACGGCAATGCCGCCCAGCCAGCGCATCAGGGGACCAAAAGGGAATTTGAAGAGACTTTGCTTGCCCATCCAGTAGGGGGTCAGGCGCAGGGCAAAGGCCACCATCAGGGTGTAGGGCAGGTCCCAGTTGCTGGTGTGCGGCGCGGCAATCAACACGCTTTTGCGGCCAGCGGGCGGCAAAGCGCCCTCGACCCGCCAGCCCGTCAAGCGCAAAAATCCAATGGAAAACCACCGAAGCAAGGTGTTGACGATGGGTGTGGTGAAGATGGTTCTTTGCATGCCGGGGAGTATCGCTCAAGCCTGTGTGACTTGTGTGACCCGCGCGCTTCAATGAGCGAAGGCTGTCAGTTTTTGCAGCTGCAGCGGCACTTTGCGTGACAGCCCTGGGCGCTTGAGCCACGCATAATCACGGATCGATCCAGGGGTCAGCGTGGGGGTGGCGCTGCCTGGTTTTGCAAACCCATCAATGTGAAGGAAGACCCCATGGCTGGTGCCCTGAGTGGATTGCGTGTTCTGGATCTGACCAGTGTGTTGATGGGGCCTTATGCCACCCAACTCATGGCCGACATGGGCGCCGATGTGGTGAAAATCGAGCCACCCACAGGTGACACGGTGCGTGGCATTGGCCCCATGCGCAACCCCGGCATGGGCTCGGGCTTCATGCATGTCAACCGAAACAAACGCAGCCTGGTGTTGGACCTGAAAAAGCCCGAGGGCCTGGCGGCTTTTTTCAAGCTGGTGGAGACCGCCGATGTGGTGGTCTACAACATCCGGCCGCAGGCCATGCAGCGCTTGGGCATCGATCATGAGCGCCTCAAAGCCATCAACCCACGCATCATTTATGCCGGGCTGTATGGGTACAGCGAAAAAGGCCCCTATGCGGGCAAACCGGCCTACGACGATTTGATTCAAGGCGTGGCCGCAGTGCCCAGTTTGATGAGCCGCGCCAGTGGCGGTGCACCGCGTTATGTGCCACTGACTTTGGCCGATCGCACCGTAGGGCTGATGGCCTGCAACGCCATATTGGCAGCGGTGCTGTCGCGTCACCAAACGGGCCAAGGGCAGGCGGTGGAGGTGCCCATGTTTGAGACCATGGCGCAGTACGTGCTGGGCGAACACATGGCCGGTGCCACCTTCGAGCCGCCTTTGGGACCGACGGGTTACCCTCGGCTGTTGGTGCAAGAGCGCAGGCCTTATCCGACCACAGACGGCCATTTGTGTGTGTTGATTTACACCGACCGTCATTGGCAAAAGTTTCTGGAACTGCTGGGTCAGGGGCATTTGTTCACGCAGGATCCACGCTTTGGCAGCATTGGGGCCAGGACCCGGCACATCAACGACTTGTACCGCATGGTGGCCGATGCCATGGCCATGCAAAGCACTGCACACTGGATGGCGCAGCTTGATCAGGCCGATATCCCCTGCATGCCCATGCACGATGTCGAGAGTTTGTTGCAGGACCCGCATTTGCGGGCGGTGGGCATGCTGCAAGAGGTGGAGCACCCCAGTGAGGGGCGGCTGCAAGAGATTGGTGTGCCGGTGAGTTTTTCTGACACGCCGGGATTGCGCGTGCAAAAACCAGCCCCGCGTTTGGGCCAGCACAGCGCCGAGGTGCTGCGCGAAGCGGGCCTGAGCGAAGAGGCGGTGCAAGCGCTGTTGGCGATGGGACCCACCGCTTTGTAGGAGCCCCGCCCTCGGGGCGATTCTTGGCGGTTTGCGGAGCTGATCGCGACGGGGGCGTCGCTCCTACAGGAGGCTGTCTGCATTTTGTAGGAGCCCCGCCCTCGGGGCGATTCTTGGCGGTTTGCGGAGCTGATCGCGACGGGGGCGTCGCTCCTACAGGAGGCTGTCTGCATT
>JAIXOX010000114.1 GCA_027486555.1 Comamonadaceae bacterium | reverse complement strand
AGGAAATCAAGATGAGTGCCGTTCTAGACCATCACGATCACGCCCATGACGACCACGGTCACGCGCCTGCGGGCTGGCGTCGCTGGGTGTATGCCACCAACCACAAAGACATCGGTACCTTGTACCTGCTGTTCAGCTTTGCCATGCTCATGGTCGGCGGTGTCTTGGCACTGGGCATCCGCGCCGAGCTGTTCCAGCCGGGTCTGCAAATTGTGAACCCTGAGTTGTTCAACCAGTTCACTACCATGCACGGCATCATCATGGTGTTCGGTGCGATCATGCCGGCCTTTGTGGGATTTGCGAACTGGATGATCCCTTTGCAAATTGGCGCGTCCGACATGGCCTTTGCCCGCATGAACAACTTCAGCTTCTGGCTGATGATTCCTGCCGCTGGCATGTTGGTGGGTTCTTTCTTCATGCCTGGCGGCGCACCTGCTGCAGGTTGGACGCTCTATGCACCCCTGACCCTGCAAATGGGTCCTTCCATGGACGCTGGTATTTTTGCCATGCACATCCTGGGTGCTTCGTCCATCATGGGTTCGATCAACATCATCGTGACCATCTTGAACATGCGGGCCCCTGGCATGACCTTGATGAAGATGCCCATGTTCGCCTGGACATGGTTGATCACCGCTTACCTGCTGATTGCCGTGATGCCCGTGTTGGCCGGTGCGATCACCATGACCCTGACAGACCGTCACTTTGGTACCAGCTTCTTCAACCCCGCGGGTGGTGGTGACCCGGTCATGTATCAGCACATCTTCTGGTTCTTTGGTCACCCCGAGGTGTACATCATGATCTTGCCGGCTTTCGGCATCATCAGCCAGATCGTGCCTGCCTTCGCACGCAAGAAGTTGTTCGGTTACGCCTCCATGGTGTATGCGACTTCTTCGATCGCCATCTTGTCGTTCATAGTGTGGGCGCACCACATGTTCACCACCGGCATGCCGGTCACAGGTCAGTTGTTCTTCATGTACGCCACGATGCTGATCGCTGTGCCGACCGCTGTGAAGATCTTCAACTGGATTGCCACCATGTGGCGCGGCTCCATGACGTTTGAAACCCCGATGCTGTTTGCAGTGGGCTTCATCTTCGTGTTCACCATGGGTGGTTTCACGGGTCTGATCCTGGCCATGGCCCCGATCGACATCCAGTTGCAGGACACCTACTATGTGGTGGCCCACTTCCACTATGTGTTGGTGGCCGGTTCCTTGTTCGCGCTGTTCGCCGGTGTCTACTACTGGATTCCCAAGTGGACGGGTGTGATGTACAACGAAACACGTGGCAAGATCCACTTCTGGTGGTCGCTGATTTCCTTCAACATCACCTTCTTCCCGATGCACTTCCTGGGTCTGGCCGGCATGCCACGTCGCTACGCCGACTACCCCATGCAGTTCACCGACTTCAACATGATCGCCTCGGTCGGTGCATTCTTCTTCGGTTTTGCACAGGTCTATTTCTTCTTGTTCATCGTCTTGCCAGCCATGATGGGCAAAGGCGAGAAGGCGCCTCAGAAGCCTTGGGAAGGTGCTGAAGGTCTTGAGTGGGAAGTACCTTCGCCTGCCCCATTCCATACCTTTGAGAACCCACCCAAGCTGGACGCAACCGCGACCCGCGTGATTGGTTGATTGCCATGGCTATGTCACCCGAACAAAGAAAAAGCAATGTGCGCCTGGGCCTGATCCTGGCCTCTGTGGCACTGGCCGTGCTGCTCGGGTTCGTGGCCAAGTTGCTGATCCTCAACCCCTGAAAGAGCATGATGAACCTGCGCGGTGAAAACCTGAAGATGGTTGGCAAGCTGGCGGTGGTGACCGCGGGCATGTTCTGCTTCGGTTATGCGCTGGTGCCCATTTACAAGGCGATTTGCGAAATCACTGGCATCAACATCCTGTCAATTTCCGAGACCCAGGTCCCGGGCAACGCCAAGGCTGGCAAAGCCGCTGAGGTGTTGCGCAACAGCCAGGTCGACACCACCCGCACCATCACCGTCGAGTTCGACGCCAATGTGCGTGGCCCTTGGGAATTCAAGCCCGAGAAGCGTTCCATGCAGGTGCACCCTGGCGAACTCAGCACTGTGATGTACGAGTTCCAGAATGTGCAAAATCGCCGCATGGCGGCGCAAGCCATTCCCAGCTATGCACCACGCAATGCGGCCAACCATTTCAACAAGCTCGAGTGTTTCTGTTTCAACCAATACACCCTCGAGCCGGGTGAAAAGAAGTCCTGGCCCGTGGCCTTTGTGATTGACCCCAAGTTGTCCAAAGACGTGACCACCATCACGCTGTCCTACACCTTCTTTGAAGTGGGTGGCAAAACGCCGGCAGCTCCGTCAGCGCCCATCGCAGCTGCCGTGCAACCCTTGCCGGTGAAGACAGGATGGGGTTCATGAACGTGCCTGTGCGCAAAACTTCTTGGCTGCGCACCATCCAAGCGGTGCTGTGGTCATTTGTCGGGCTTCGCAAGAATTCCGAATCCCAGCAAGACATTGAGAAGCTCAACCCATTCCACATCATTGGTGTGGCCATCGGTTTGGCATTGTTGTTTGTACTGGGGCTGATCGCCCTGGTCAATTGGGTGGTGGCTCAGCCGACTGGCTTCTAACCCCCAAAGTTTGATTTCGAATAAGACAGAGCAGGAGTTTTCATGAGTTCAGCAGCACACGGCACCACGCCTTATTACTACGTTCCACACGAGTCACGTCATCCGGTGATGGCGGCCATCGGCTTGTTTTTCCTGGTTCTGGGTGCAAGCCAGTGGATCAATGGCGCCGAATGGGGCATGTATTGCCTGTTTTTTGGCATGGCATGGTGGTTGATTGTTTTGTACCAGTGGTTCTCTGAAGCCGTGCACGAAAGCGAAACCGGCATGTATGGTCGCAAAATCGACTTGTCCTACCGCTGGAGCATGACTTGGTTCATCTTCTCGGAAGTCATGTTCTTCGGTGCTTTCTTCACGGCCCTGTGGTGGGCCCGTGCACATTCGATTCCTGCCTTGGGTAGCCTTGAAAACGCATTGCTTTGGCCTGACTTCAAAGCCGCATGGCCCAGCATGGTGGCCGGGGCGACCACTTCACCCGCTGGTTTTGTCGAGCCCTTCCAAACCATGGGCCCTTTCTGGTTGCCCACCATCAACACCGCTTTGCTGTTGACATCTGGCGTGACCTTGACCATCGCTCACCATGCCCTTCAGGTCGGTGATCGCAGCAAGACCATCAAGTTCATGTGGATGACCGTGATTTTGGGCTTGGTTTTCTTGTTCGTTCAAGGTTATGAATACGCCCATGCTTGGGGTGACCTGAACCTCAAGTTGTCATCCGGCATTTATGGTTCTACCTTTTACATGCTGACGGGTTTCCACGGCTTTCACGTGTTCGTGGGCATGTTGATGCTCTTGTTCATCACCTTGCGTTTGCAAAAAGGCCACTTCACCAAAGACCGTCACTTCGGCTTTGAGGGCGCGGCTTGGTACTGGCACTTCGTGGACGTGGTCTGGTTGGGTTTGTACATCTTGGTGTACTGGATGTAAGCCTGTTGCCCTAGGCACACCAATAAAAAAGCGCCCAAGGGCGCTTTTTTATTGGGGACGGAGAAGGGAGAAATGCCAGATCAAATCGACGTGTTCGAGGCCAAAAACAAAAAAACCGTTCAAGCCCCGGGAGGAATGCCAGTAGGCTGGATCCAGCCCAATTTCCAGGCGACCAGCACGCAGATGAAGAGGACAATGGAAAAGCCGACTCGGAAGGCCAGAGCGGTGGCCATGTTGCCTTTTTTGGGCGCTTGGCCCTCAACGGGCGGGGCACTGCCCCGCATCATGTACATCAGGGCCGCGCCCAGACTGAGCAAAATGGCAAGAAACGCGATGGCGACAAGAATTTTCATACGAATATTATCCAATGACTGACAAACCCCTTGACTGGAAAAGATGTCTGGCGATGGCTGTGTCTGCTGCAGGCGTGGCCATCACCTTTTCGCTGGGGCTGTGGCAGCTTGACCGCGCCAGCGAAAAAACCGCCTTGCAAGACGCGCGAACACAACAGGCGGCCAAAGAGGCGCTGGACGGTCGCACCCTGAGTGGTGCGCCTGAAGGTGTGGCGGGACGCAGCGCGTTGATACACCGCCGCTTGGTGGTGACGGGGCGTTGGTTGCCCAACCACACGGTGTACCTGGAGAACCGACAGATGAATGCCAAACCAGGGTTTTTTGTGCTCACGCCTTTGCAGATTGAAGGCACGGGCGAGGTCTTGGTGGTGCAACGCGGTTGGGCGCTGCGTTCCTTCACCGACCGTGCCGCATTGCCGCCTGTGCAGACGCCTGAAGGCATGGTTCAAGTTCAAGGAAATTTGGCCCCATGGCCATCAAGGCTCTATGACTTCGGCGGGGCCGAGACGGGGCTGATACGGCAAAATCTGGACTTGACTGCATACCGACAAGAAACAGGTTTGAAGGTGCTCGAAGTCACCTTGCTGCAATCGGGCGAGGCCTCTGAAGGCCTGCTGCGCGAATGGCCCGTGGTGGCCAGTGGTGTCGCAAAGCACCACGGATACGCTTTCCAATGGTTTGGCCTGAGTGGCCTGATCGCTTTACTTTATGTCTGGTTCCAAATTGTCCAACCCCGCCGCCAAAAACGACTTGCCTGACAGCCCTCTGGCCATGACAGTGCATGACTTGCCCAGCCCCGGTGCCGTGGTGCAAGCCGATGCCCAGCGCACCCGCATGGGCCGCTGGAAAATGATCCTCATGATGCTGGTCTGCGCCTCACCGGTCATCGCTTCGTACTTCACCTACTACGTGATCCGGCCCGAAGGTCGTCGGGTGTATGGTGAATTGATCCAGCCGCAAAAAGACATGCCTCAGCTCAGTGCCAAAAATTTAAAGGGTGAGTCGGTCAAGCTGAACAGCCTGAAAGGTCAGTGGTTACTCGTGACTGTGGCGTCGGGCGCTTGCGAAGAGCGCTGCCAGCAAAACCTGTATTTTCAGCGCCAGTTGCGCGAAATTCTGGCCCGCGAAAAGGACCGGGTCGACCGCGTCTGGTTGGTCACTGACGATGCGCCAGTGCCCCCCGGTCTCTTGCCTGCCTTGAACACGGCGCATGTGCTGCGCCTGGATGCGGCCTCGGTGCAAAGCTGGATCAGCCCGGCCCAAGGGCAGCAGTTGCAAGACCATTTGTACGTCGTCGATCCCATGGGCAACTTCATGATGCGTTTCCCCGCCAACATGGACGTGCCCAGTGCCTCCAAAGCCAAGCGTGATCTGGAGCGATTGCTCAAGGCCTCCTCGTCTTGGGACAATGCAGGACGCTGAGTCATGACCGAAGTGGACCTGTACAACCTCGAACCGATTTTGGAGCTCATGGCCGTGGGCCTGGCGGTGGCGGCACTGCCCTTGGGCTGGTGGCTGTGGCGCCAGCGCAGCACAACGCCCTCGGGACGGCTCAAGGCCTTGACCTTGATCACCTTGTTTTTGACCTTCGATCTGGTGCTGTTCGGGGCGTTCACCCGGCTGACCGATTCCGGCTTGGGTTGCCCCGACTGGCCGGGCTGCTACGGCAGCGCCACACCCATGGGGGCCAAGGTCGAAATCACGGCGGCTCAATCGGCCATGCCCTCCGGACCGGTCACGCACAGCAAAGCCTGGATCGAGATGGTGCACCGTTACTTGGCCACGGGGGTAGGTGTCTTGATCCTCACCTTGGCGGCCATGACCTGGTGGCTGCGCCGCCAAAGCCGTGAGGTGAGCCCTTGGTTACCCACGCTCACACTGGTGTGGGTCTGCATGCAAGGGGCGTTCGGTGCACTCACGGTGACCATGAAACTGTTTCCAGCCATCGTCACCTTGCACCTGATGGGCGGCATCGGTTTGTTGGTGTTGTTGATGGCGCAAGCCGTGCGCTACGACGGCGCAGGCACGCGCCCCTTGCCGTCGCCCTTGCGCGCAGCTTTGTGGGCAGGCTTTGTTTTGCTGTGCCTGCAAATTGCCTTGGGTGGCTGGGTCAGCACCAATTACGCGGTGCTGGCCTGCCCCGACTTTCCCACCTGCCACGGCCAGTGGGTGCCTGACATGAACTGGCAAGGCTTTAGCCTCTGGCGAGAACTGGGCTACACCCCGACGGGCGAACTCTTGCCTTTCGCATCGCTGGTGTCCATTCACTTTGTGCACCGCTCGGCCGCCTGGCTGGT
>JAIXOX010000137.1 GCA_027486555.1 Comamonadaceae bacterium | reverse complement strand
GATGAAGCCTTGCAGACCACAAACCATCGCCCCGAGGGCGAGGCTCCCACATCGATCCCGTCTCTGATCACAGTCCTCAAAAAAGACGTCCACATCCAACCTGCCAAGGCCAGACCCATAAACCAGGCCCGATGGTGTTTGCATGAACGCTTATTTGTAGGAGCGGCGCCCCCGCCGCGATGAAGCCTCGCAGACCACAAACCATCGCCCCGAGGGCGGGGTTCCCACACTGATCGCTGTGCCCCAAAAAACCGTTCACTTCAAACTTCTCAGGGCTGGACCAACAGTCGCCCGGGTGACCAGGTCGGGGCAGTCACACAGGTTTGCCCTCTTGCCGTGAAAAAAAACATGGCATTCAATTGGATTTCCATTTCTAGGAGATCCTTTTGAATTCGCACAAGCTCCCCCGCCGTACCTTTGTTCAAGCCTCGGCCGCCATGGCCGTCACGCTGGGGTTTCCAAGCCTGTCGCAAGCACAGGCTTTTCCGGCCAAACCCATCAAACTGATCTGCCCCTGGCCCGCTGGTGGTTCCAGCGATGCGGTCATGCGGGCCTTGGCCGAAAGTGCCAGCAAAGCCTTGGGTGGGCAGGTGATCATCGAGAACAAGCCAGGTGCCAGTGGCATGCTCGGCCCCAACGAATTGGTGCGCGCCCAGCCCGACGGCTACACCCTGTCGCAAATCACCATCGGCGTGGCGCGTTTACCGCACATGCAAAAAATGCAGTTCGACCCGCTCAAAGACTTCACCTACATCGCCTGCCTGACCGGCTACACCTTTGGCGTGGTAGTGCGGGCCGACTCGCCCATCAAGTCGATTGCCGACCTCGTGGCTTTTGCCAAAGCCAACCCGGGCAAGTTCACCTATGGCTCAACAGGCAACGGCACCACACCGCACCTGGCGTTTGCCGAATTTGCCAGCAAAGCCAAGATCGACGTCACCCATGTGCCCTTTAAAGGCAGCGCCGATGGTGTGCAAGCAGTGTTGGGTGGCCATGTCATGTCGCACAGCGACGCCACTGGATGGGCCCCACAGGTCGAGGCGGGCACCATGCGCCTGCTGGCCACCTACGGCAGCAAACGCACCAAGCGCTGGCCCAACATCCCCACCCTCAACGAACTCGGTTTCGACACCGTGTCCGATTCGCCCTTCGGCATTGGCGGCCCCAAAGGCATGGACCCGGCCGTGGTCAAGAAACTGCACGACGCTTTCAAGACCACCCTGCAAGACCCGGCCGTCATGGCCAGCTTTGACAAATACGACCAGTCAGTGATTTATATGGGCACCGAGGAATACACCCAGTTCATCCGCAACACGTTCCAGTCCGAAAAAGCAGTGATCGAGCGGCTGGGGCTGGCGATGAAGTCCTGAAGCCCATCTCATCCCCTTTGACCTGCTGCACAAGCCCTGTCGCATGTTGATGGGCAAAGCAGCTGGCACACAGGGCACTGGCTTGACTGCATCAACTCAGGCCCAGCCTCAAAAAAAACGGCAGCCAAAGCTGCCGTTTTTTGTTGCTGTCAAAGCCGTTCAGTAAGCCTGACCCAGCTGCCCCAAGATCGCAGGGTTCTCCAGCGTAGAAATGTCCTGCGTGATCTCCTCGCCTTTGGCCAGCGAACGCAACAGGCGGCGCATGATCTTGCCGGAGCGTGTCTTGGGCAAATTCTCACCAAATCGGATGTCTTTGGGTTTGGCGATGGGGCCGATTTCTTTGGCGATGTGGTCGCGCAGCTGCTTGGCAATCGCCTTGCCATCGTCGGTGTTGGGCAAAGAACGCTTGAGCACCACAAAGGCGCAGATGGCTTCACCCGTGGTGTCGTCAGGGCGGCCCACCACAGCGGCTTCGGCCACCAGCTCAGTGCAGCTGACCAAGGCCGACTCGATTTCCATCGTGCCCATGCGGTGACCGGAGACGTTCAGCACGTCGTCGATGCGGCCGGTGATGGTGAAGTAACCGGTTTTCTCGTCACGGATAGAGCCGTCGCCTGCCAAGTAGTACCTGCCCTTGAAGTCTTCAGGGTAGTAGCTCTTCTTGAAGCGCTCAGGGTCGCCCCAGATGGTGCGGATCATGGAAGGCCATGGGCGCTTGACCACCAAAATGCCGCCTTGACCGTTGGGCATGTCTTTGCCAGTCTCGTCCACGATGGCGGCCTCAATACCGGGGAAAGGCAGCGTGCAGGAGCCAGGCACCATGGGCGTGGCACCCGGCAAAGGCGTGATCATGTGGCCACCGGTTTCAGTCTGCCAGAAAGTGTCGACGATGGGGCAATTGCCGCCACCCACATGCTTGTGGTACCACTCCCAAGCGGCGGGGTTGATCGGCTCGCCGACCGAACCCAGCAAACGCAAGCTCGACAAGTTGTAGCTCTTGGGGTGCACAGCGTCGTTGGCTTCTGCGGCCTTGATGAGCGAGCGGATGGCGGTGGGCGCGGTGTAGAAAATCGAGACCTTGTGGTCCTGGATCATTTTCCAGAAACGGCCCGCGTCAGGGTAAGTGGGCACGCCTTCGAACACGATTTCGGTGCCGCCCAAAGCCAATGGGCCGTAGGTGATGTAAGTGTGGCCCGTGACCCAGCCGATGTCGGCGGTGCACCAGAACACATCGTCGGCTTTCAGGTCAAAGGTCCACTTTGTGGTCAGGGCTGCATGCAACAAATAGCCACCAGTGCTGTGCTGAACGCCTTTGGGTTTGCCGGTGGAGCCGGATGTGTAGAGCAAGAACAAGGGGTGCTCGGCACCCACCCACTCTGGCTCGCAGGTGGTGGCTTGCTGGTCAGCCAGCTCGGCCATCCACAGGTCGCGGCCTGCGGTCATGGCGATGTCAGCGCCCGAGCGCTTGACGACCAAGACATTCTTGATGGAGCCACAACCGCCCAAGTTGATGGCGTCGTCCACGATGGCTTTGAGGGGCAGCAACTTGCCGCCACGGACCTGGTTGTCAGCGGTGATCACAGCAACAGCCCCGGTGTCTTCGATGCGGTCGCGCAGCGACTGGGCCGAGAAACCACCAAACACCACCGAGTGGGTCGCGCCGATGCGGGCGCAGGCCTGCATGGCGGCCACGCCATCGATCGACATGGAGATGTAGATGACCACGCGGTCACCCTTTTGGATGCCCAAGCTTTTGAGCGCGTTGGCGAATTGGCATGTCTTGGCCAGCAGCTGGCTGTAGGTGATCTTGGTGACTTCGCCACCGTCGGCTTCAAAAATGATGGCCGTCTTGTCACCCAAGCCTTTTTCGACGTTGCGGTCCAGGCAGTTGTAAGAGGCGTTCAGGGTGCCGTCTTCAAACCACTTGAAGAAAGGCGCGTTCGATTCGTCGAGCACCTTGGTGAAGGGGGTTTTCCACGTAATCAGCTCTTTGGCCAGGCGGCCCCAATAGCCTTCGTAATCGGTTTGCGCTTCTTGGCACAGCGCCTCATAGGCGGGCATGCCCGAAATATGGGCGTTTTTCACGAAATCGGCGCTGGGTTGGTAAAGGGTTGAATTCATCAGATTTGTCTCCTCAATGACATGGCTTTTTTTGAAACTGGTGCAACTGTCGGCTTTCGCTCTTACAAAGCACTGACTGACAGCAGACTTGCAAGGATGATGGCTCGATAACGGATTGGACCGCCTAGAATCGAAGTGATGGCTCCATATGCCCTCTATCTTACAAAACCAGGAAAACCATGTCCCAACCTAAACCTCCAGCCAAAATAGCCCTGAGCCCCCTTAGCACCTTCATTTTTGCCAGCCGTTGGCTGCAATTGCCTTTGTATTTGGGCCTGATCGCCGCACAAGCTGTTTACGTGTTCCATTTTTGGGTGGAACTGGTGCACTTGCTGGAAGCGGCCTTTGGCAGCCAAACCGCTTTACAGGCCCTGGTCAACACCATTGGCTACAAAGCCGATGTGCCGCTGACGGCCCTGAATGAAACCGTGATCATGCTGGTCGTGCTGGCCCTGATTGACGTGGTCATGATCTCCAACTTGCTGATCATGGTCATCGTGGGTGGCTACGAAACCTTTGTCTCGCGCCTGAACCTCGAGGGCCATCCGGACCAGCCCGAGTGGCTGAGCCACGTCAATGCCTCGGTCCTCAAGGTCAAGCTGGGCACGGCCATCATCGGCATCAGCTCCATCCACTTGCTCAAGACCTTCATCAACGCGGCCAACTACGATGAAAAAGTGCTGATGTGGCAAACCCTGATCCACATGGCCTTTTTGCTCAGTGCCATTGCCATTGCCTATGCTGACCGCCTGATGTCGCACCACGACAAATCCGACCACTGAAATCCTGTATTTTTGCCCCTTGCCTGGACCCACAAACCATGACCACCCTGATCAAACAAGACGACCTGATCGAATCGGTTGCCGCCGCACTGCAATACATCAGCTACTACCACCCTGCTGACTTCATCTCGCACCTGGCCAGCGCCTACGAGCGTGAGCAAAGCCCCGCGGCCAAAGACGCCATTGCGCAGATCCTGACCAACAGCAAAATGAGCGCCTTCGGCCACCGCCCGATTTGCCAGGACACCGGCATCGTCAACGTGTTCCTTGAAGTGGGCATGGACGTGAAATTCGACGGCTTCACCGGCAGCCTGGAAGACGCCGTCAACGAAGGCGTGCGCCGTGGCTACAACCACCCCGACAACACGCTGCGTGCATCGGTCGTGTCTGACCCGCACTTCAACCGCAAGAACACCAAGGACAACACGCCCGCCGTGATCTTCACCAAGATCGTGCCCGGCCACCATGTCCATGTGACGGTGGCGGCCAAAGGCGGCGGCAGCGAAAACAAGTCCAAGCTGATCATGCTCAACCCCGGCGACAGCATCGTCGACTGGGTGCTCAAAACCGTGCCCACCATGGGCGCGGGCTGGTGTCCTCCCGGCATGCTGGGCATTGGCATTGGCGGCACAGCCGAAAAAGCCGTGCTCCTGGCCAAGGAAAGCCTGATGGACGACCTGGACATGTACCAGCTGCTCGAAAAATCGAGCCAAGGCGAGAAGCTTGACCAGGTCGAAGAAATGCGCTTGGAGCTGTACCACAAGGTCAACGCCCTGGGCATTGGCGCTCAGGGCCTGGGCGGCCTGACCACGGTGCTCGACATCAAAATCAAGATGTACCCCACGCACGCGGCCAGCAAGCCCGTGGCCATGATCCCCAACTGCGCGGCCACACGCCATGCGCACTTTGTGCTCGACGGCTCCGGCCCCACGTACCTCGAAGCGCCTTCGCTCGACCTGTGGCCCAACGTGGGCTGGACGGCCGACACCGAAAAGAGCCAGCGCGTGGACCTGAACAACTTGACGCCCGAGCAAGTAGCTGCCTGGAAACCCGGCCAGACCCTGCTGCTCAACGGCAAGATGCTCACCGGCCGCGACGCTGCGCACAAGCGCATTCAGGACATGCTGGCCAAAGGCGAGCCGCTGCCTGTGAGTTTCAAGAACCGCGTGATTTATTACGTCGGTCCCGTCGACCCCGTGGGCGACGAGGCTGTTGGCCCCGCCGGCCCGACCACCTCCACCCGCATGGACGGCTTCACCGAAATGATGCTGGCGCAAACCGGCCTCATCGCCATGATCGGCAAGGCCGAGCGCGGCCCCGTCGCCATTGAGGCCATCAAAAAGCACAAGTCCGCTTACCTGATGGCCGTGGGCGGCGCGGCTTACCTGGTGTCCAAAGCCATCAAACACGCCCAGGTGGTGGGCTTTGCCGACATGGGCATGGAAGCCATTTACGAATTCGACGTGGTCGACATGCCGGTGACGGTGGCGGTGGACGCGGGCGGCACCAGCGCCCACATCACAGGCCCCGCAGAATGGCAAAAGCGCATCGCCACCGGCGAATTCAAGGGCATTGGGGTCACAGCGGCTTGATGCAGGCATCGCAAGCCAAGGCCGCATCAGCGGCCTTTTTTCAAGCTGGCCAACCGACACCCAGCCACCACCGAAGCATCTGACATGAACGCAGCGTTCCACCCCATCGGGGTTTTTGACAGCGGCATCGGTGGCCTGAGCGTGCTGCAGGCCCTGCAAAGCGCTCTGCCCCACGAGCACTTTGTGTATTTGGCCGACAACGCGCACGCGCCTTATGGTGAAAAAACCGATCTACAAGTGCAACAACGTTCGCACGCCATCACCGAGCATTTGCTGGCACAACACCAGATCAAGGCCTTGGTGGTGGCCTGCAACACCGCCACGGCTGCAGCCATCCATGAGCTGCGCACACGGCATCCACAACTGCCGCTGGTCGGGGTAGAGCCTGCGCTCAAACCGGCAGTGGCCCTGAGCCAAACGGGCCACATTGGCGTCATCGCCACCCGGGGCACGGTGGACAGTGACAAGTTTGCGCGATTGCTTGACTCGGTGGAGGGTCAAGCCCAATTCACGGTGCAAGCTTGCAATGGTCTGGCCTTAGCGATTGAGCAAAGCACCCTGCCCCAGCAGACTGACGAAGCCCAGCAACGCATCACCGAACTGTTGGCGCAATACACCAGCGCCATGGGCAGGTTTGGCACGGCCCCTGGACAAATGGACACCCTGGTGTTGGGTTGCACCCATTACGTGTTTGTGGAAAACCAACTCAGATCGTTGCTGGGGGTGGACGTTCAGCTGGTGTCCACAGGCAAAGCCGTGGCTCGGCAAACAAGGCGCTTGCTGGAAGCCGCTGGCTTGCTCCGTTCAGACCCAGCGCCGCTGTCGGCATCAAAGCGCATGGGCTTGTTCACTACAGGTGATTTGCGTGTCCTTCAGGCTGCGGCACAGCTCTGGCTCGGCTTGCCGCCAGAGGTCTGCCACAAAGCGCCGCCACAAGTCTAAGAACTCAAACTCAAGGGGCGCGTGCCGCAGATCAGTCCTTGCCCTGCCCCATCGCCATGCGACGACCGCGCTCCACATTCACTGGAATGAGCAAGACCAGGCCCATCACGAACAACAAGGAGGTCGAGCCAATCGCCAGACGCTGGTTGCCATCGCTCAGCCAAGTGATCAGACCATAAGTCAGCGGCCCCAGGATGCTGGCCAACCGAATGGCAAAGGTCCACAGGCCAAAAAACTCACCCAAGCGGTGGGGCGGCGCCATCAGGCCCGCCATGGCGCGACCTGAAGACTGGCTCGACCCCATGCAAAAACCTGCAATGCCGGCCGCCCACCAGAACGTGGCCTTGTCGGTGGA
The DNA here is from genome assembly GCA_027486555.1 of Comamonadaceae bacterium. Taxonomy (GTDB): domain Bacteria; phylum Pseudomonadota; class Gammaproteobacteria; order Burkholderiales; family Burkholderiaceae_C; genus Limnohabitans_A. The sequence goes on along the minus strand of JAIXOX010000137.1, from coordinate 19,606 downwards.
CAAAGCCGCGATGAAACAAGTGGCCACCCAACCCAGCAGTGTCAGCGACAAGGCCAACTTGTGACCCAAGCGGTCTTGCACATGGCCAAAGAGCAAGGCCCCAACAAAAGCTGCGATGTTCAGCAGAAAGATCAGCACCATGGTTTCTTGTGGCTGGAACCCGATGACCTGCTCGGCGTAAATGGCGGCCAAGGTGATGGCCACCGCCACGCCGCCCTGGTAGGCCACGGCGCAAGCAAGCAGTTGTGTGAAATCTCGATAAGGCAAAGCCTCGCGCAGGGTTTGGCGCAAGTGGCGCAAACTCTGCATGGCCGTATGCACCGGGACTTCGGGCCGAGCTGGCGAGTGTTCACGCAGCAAGGCAAAAGTCACCCAAGCCGCTGCGCCATACACAGCCGCGGTGATCAGCATGGTCACTGGCACAAACTGGCTGCCCGACTCGCCGCGGGCCTGCGCTGCCAGCACATAAGCCAAACACACTCCCAGCGTGAGCATGCCGCCGATGTAACCCAGCGACCAGCCCCAGCCGCTCACGCGGCCCATGGCCTCGGGCTTGGCCAATTCAGGCAAAAAAGAAGCGGTCAGCGACTCGCCATACGAAAAGAAAGTGTTGGACAGCACCAAAATCAACAAACCCAAAGCCACTTGCCCCGGCCCCACCAGAGCCAAAGCCGCTGTGCTGAGCACGCAGCCTGCGGTCACCCACATCAGCAAGCGTTTTTTGCCTGCAACCCGGTCGGCCCACGCACCCAAACCAGGCATGGTGAGCATCACGATGAAATACGACAGACTCAGGCCCGAAGTCCAGGCCAAAGTGGCCCAAGCCGCGCCTTCGGCCACAGCACCCACGAAGTAAGCTGCAAACACGGCGGTGATGACCACGGTGGAGTAGCCCGAGTTGGCAAAGTCGTACATGGCCCAACCGAAAACTTCGCGCCTGCGAACGCCAGGATTCAGCACTTCACGAGAAAACAAGTTGAACATGGCCAATCAGTGCAAATGGCGTGGACGGCGACCGCCACCTCCGTGGCTGCCGTTGCTGTTACCTCCAGAGCCTTTGGGGGGCTTACCCAACTCCAAGGAGCTGACCAGGTTGTCAAAGCGCTGGCTGAACAACTTGTCAATTTCTGACACCACGCCTGACAATTCGGCCCCGTCAAAATGACGCTCCATCATGTTGACGACGTCGTGAATGAGCAAGTCGCGCTGGGCCTGCATGATGGCCCCAGGGTCTGGCCCCACAAAGAGCATCACAAAATCGTCACGAGACTCGTCGCCACTGGCGTCATCTTCGTCGTCAAATTCTGTGTCATAAAAAGTGACTTCGATGGGTGTGCCAGCAGATGACAACTCATTGAGGTTCATGCACAAGTCTTCCATGACCAAGCGGAAGTCTTCGTCTCCGCGCACTGTCCAGCACATTTGCAACCGGTGCGTGTTTGAGTCAAAGCGGATGCCGGGTTCCTCTTCGTAAAGGCTGGAGGATGCTTCATTCAAGGATCGTGCGCCAGCATATTGCCAAAGGGGCTTGAGCGCTTCTTGAATGGATTTGATGTCGGTGCCGGATTTGATCGGCACATCACCATGCACATGGATTTCAAGCGGTGCGTTGTCTTGGTTCATGATGATGTTGATGAGTACTTTGGTGCCCCGAGCCGGAATCGAACCGGCACGCCCGCTATGAACGAAGCAACGGATTTTAAGTCCGGTGTGTCTACCGATTTCACCACCGGGGCAGAGGCTCTATTGTGCCTTGAGATCAAGCCAACAATGGCTCAACTGGTTTGCAAATTGAGCATCGCCAATGCGTAAAGAGCCACAACTGACACATACGCGGCAGACCAGACCATGGTGCGCAACTTTGGTTTGTTAGCGACGTAACAAAAAACATAGGCTGTTCGTGCGGCCACAAACAACAGGGACAGGGCATCAACGGTATGGGGATCCACCCCTGTCAATAAAGCCAAAATGACACCTGCCGCAAAGAAGGGAAAGGCCTCGAAACAATTGGCTTGGGCTGCATTAGCGCGTGCCCGAAAACCCGTTTGCGAAGCCAGCCACGCCCTTGGGTCGCTGTTGTCATAGCCCTTGAAGCCCGACTTGGCGATGCCAGCACAAACGACCGGCATAATGCCGGCGACCAAAACCGCTGCATAAGATAACAACATCAAACACCCTCTTGTAATACAAAGCATGTGAACAACAGATGCGCCCCGAGGCCACCAATGAAAAAGCCACTGAAGTCATCAGTGGCTTGGGGGCTAACAGCCAATAAGCTGAATACGGAATCAACCGCCCTTTTTGGAACGCTTGCCAGGATTTTTCTTGCTGCGGGTCGCCACGCCACGCTCAAGGCTGACACGCTGACCACGACCGCCGGTGCGCAAGGTCACGCCGGGCAAAGCTGGCAGTGGGGGGGTGAATTTACGATCTGCTTCGGTAACAATTTTGTTGCCCATCTATGGCTCCAGATAAATAATGCAAAGCGATATTAGGCCACAAGAAGTGGCCTGTTCAATCCGATGGACACGATTGACTTGAGAATTTAAGACCCAGCGACCATGGACTTCGTCCTTTGACGACGGCCGCCCTTTTGCTGCAATCGGCTCAAAGTGCACAAACGTTTCGTTCAGTCTGCCCTGCGCAAGGCGACTGCAAAGCCCTTTTGAACCGCCGGGCGGGCCATCATGCCCTCGTACCAACGCTTGACATGAGGAAACTCGCTCAAATCCACCTGATGCCGCGCATGACGCCACACCCAACCCAAAATGGCGAAATCCGCAATTGACAACTCGCCGGCAAAAAAAGCATGGCTTGCCAATCGGCGGTCCATGACCCCATACAAACGCAAAGTTTCGCTCATGAAACGTTGCAAACCATAGCGCCTGTCGCCCTCATCGCTCAAACCCACAAAATGGTGCACTTGTCCTGGCGCAGGGCCAAAGCCACCCATTTGAAACATCAACCACTCCAGCACAGCCACCCTCGCAGCGCCCGAGGGAGGTAAAAAAAGCCCCGTCTTTTCAGCCAAATACAACAATATGGCGCCCGACTCGAAAACGGTTTGTACTTGACCATCTGGTCCATCGGTGTCCACCAATGCTGGAATTTTGTTGTTCGGGCTGAGGCTTAAAAACGCGGGGTCAAATTGTTCATTGCGCGTGATGTCAACGATTTGGACCACGTAGGGCAAGCCCATTTCCTCCAACGCGACCGTGATTTTTCGGGCATTTGGGGTGTCAAACGCCAACAGTGTCAAAACCATGCCACAAACTCCATAAAAAAGTGTCTTCAGTGTATGGAAAAAAACATGCAACAAAGGGACCACAAGGTGACTGCGCCACCGAACACCAGCGCCTATGATGAATTTTTTGATTCACAGGGCAAGACCATGAACCGCGTACTGGCACACACCGGGGCCAAATACCCCATTTTGCAGGCCCCCATGGGATGGATTGCCCGCAGTACCTTGGCGTCGGCCGTCTCCAGAGCCGGGGGACTTGGCATCATCGAAACATCGTCCGGGGAAACCGAGAATTGCCAACGCGAAATTGCCATCATGCTCGACAGTGGCCTGCCTTTTGGCGTCAACCTTCCCATACGGTTTTTGAAAGACGACGCCATGCTGCGCTTCGTCTGCGAATCGGGCATCCGTTTTGTAACCACATCCGCTGGCAGCCCCGCCAAGTTTGTTGCGCCCTTGAAGGCCGCCGGCATAGCCGTCTACCATGCCGTCCCCACCCTGGACGCAGCATTGAAATGCGCCCAAGCGGGTGTCGATGGCCTGGTGGTCGAGGGATCAGAAGGCGGCGGCTTCAAAAACCCGGAAGAAGTCAGCACCTTGGTGCTGCTTCAGGCCATTCGCGAAAAAACCGATTTGCCCCTGATTGCAGCGGGTGGTATTGTGGACGGTCGTGGCATGGCTGCAGCATTTGCGCTGGGTGCCGAGGCGGTACAAATGGGCACCCGTTTTGTGGCTTGTGCAGAAAGCCCTGTTCATGCGCACTACAAACAAGCCATCGTGCAAGCGCCCACCACCGGCACCTACATGCTGAACACCCAGTCATCGCCTTGTATTCGTGCCCTCAAAGCCCCATTCACAAAAAGCTTGCACGAGGCTGGACTGATGGGCCCCGATGCCTTCAAGGGCATTCAAGACGTTTATTTTGGAGGCGACATGAATGCCGCACCCGCTTTGGCGGGTCAATCGGCCGGACTGGTCCATGACATCAAAACGGCGCATGAAATCATCGAAGAAACTGTGGCCCAGTTCCACGGCATCACAGCCCGCTTGGGACACTTGGCCAATGCCAGATCGTTTGGATAATGCTTCGCATAGATCTCCAGCCTCCACAACACCCCATCCATCGCCAGGGCTGCAAACACCATTGGTTTTTGATTCGATACCAGACTCACAGTGGGTCCGCCGCCATGACAGAATTTCTGCTCCTGCTCTCAACCCAAGTTTTCAAAACATCACCATGAACCTTCGCACCATCACCGCATTTTTGACAAGCCTGAGTTTGACGGCTTTTTTAGCCTCGTCCGCGCTGGCACAAAACACCGTCATCACCGCCTCAGCACAAGAACCAGGGGCCACGATGACCGCCTCAGGCATGGTGTATCGCGCCCTCAAAGAGGGCACCGGAGCCAGCCCCAAATCCTCGGACAAGGTCAAAGTGCATTACCGAGGCACCTTGCCCAATGGCAAGGAATTTGACAGCTCATACAAGCGCAACGAAGCGATTGAATTTCCGCTGAACCGGGTGATTCCTTGCTGGACCGAGGGGGTACAACGCATGAAAGTAGGCGGACAAGCCAAACTGACGTGCCCACCGGCCTTGGCTTATGGCGAGCGTGGCGCAGGCGGTGTGATCCCACCCAATGCCACCCTTTTGTTTGAAGTTGAATTGCTGGCCATCAGCGGACAATAACGCCCTCCTAGAGAATCCTCATCCAGGTCACACCATGAAGCGCCAATCTCATCGCATGGACGGGGTCGACACCCCCATCATTCCCACCATCGCCTCTTTGGTGCGCAACAACCCAGGCACCATTTCTTTGGGCCAAGGTGTTGTCAACTACGGCCCCCCGGCCTCGGCCATTGCGGCTTTACCCGAACTGATGGGCGACACACAACTGCACAAATACCAAGCGGTCAGCGGCATTGCGCCTTTGGTCGAAGCCTTTCAACAAAAGTTGGCCGATGAAAACCAGGTGCACTGCGGCACAGAATCCCGAATCATGGTCACGGCCGGCAGCAACATGGCCTTTCTCAACTGCGTGCTGGCGGTGGCTGACCCCGGTGATGAATTCATCCTGCCCATGCCGTTTTACTTCAACCAGGAAATGGCCATTCGCATGTCTGGATGCGTACCGGTGCCTGTACCGACCCTCAATGATTGGAGTTTGGATGTCCAGGCACTGGCTGACGCCATCACCCCGCGAACCCGAGCCATTGTCACGGTTTCACCCAATAACCCAACGGGGGCTGTGTACAGCGAAGCAACCTTGCGTGCCGTCAACGCCTTGTGCGCAAAAGCGGGTATTTACCATTTCAGCGACGAGGCTTACGAATACTTTACTTACGAAGGTGCCCGGCATTTTTCTCCCGCCTCGATAGAGGGCGCACAAGGCCACACCTTGTCTTTTTACTCCATGTCCAAAAATTACGGCATGGCCAGTTGGCGTGTGGGTTATGTGGTCTACCCGGCCGATTTGTTTGACGCCATGAACAAGGTGCAAGACACCAACTTGATCTGCGCTCCAGTGGCTTCGCAGCTCCTAGCGCTGCAATCATTAAGACTCGGACGCGACTGGGTTTTGCCGAAAATTCAAAGCTTGGCTCTGGTGCGCGATCAGGTTTACCAAGCCTTGGGCGAATTGGGTGATCTTGTCCACTTTCCCAAAACCCAGGGAGCCTTTTATGTGCTCATGAAACTGCCCGGCGTGGCTGACCCCATGGCTTTCAACCGCCACATGACTGAAAAATTCAAAGTCGCCACTTTGCCTGGTTTTGCTTTTGGTCTGACAGACCTGAACAACGCCAATTACCAACGACTTTCTTATGGCGCATTGGATGCAGCCACCGTGGCACAGGGGGTGCAGCGCTTTGTGGCAGCGGTGGAGGACTGGTATCGAACTTAAAGCACTGTCCTCAACACCCAAGGTCCTTACTCATCAGATTTTTTCTTTTTTTCACAACACATGAACACCATCTCACTTGAACAATTCACGGCCCAGTCCATGGAAGAAGGCTTCGATGAAATCATCGTCCGCGAATGGGATGCCGATCTCGAACTCGACACCCATACCCATCCTTTTGATGTCAGTGCCCATGTGGTGCGTGGCGAGTTTTGGCTGACAGCCGATGACAAAGTGACACACCTGAAGGCGGGTGATTTTTTCCGCTTAGCACGCGATGTGCCCCATCAAGAGCGATACGGAGCACTCGGTGCCACCGTGTGGGTGGCCCGGGCCAACTGAACTGATGTTTAGGGTTCATCAAGCAATCGCATCAAAAAAAATGCCTCAGCAAATGACATGCTGAGGCATTGTTTCTGGAGGCGCGACCCAGAGTCGAACTGGGCTAGACGGATTTGCAATCCGTTGCATAACCGCTTTGCTATCGCGCCGTTGTCAGTGAACTGACTTGATCTTCGTAGGCCGTGAGGTGTGAACCCAAGAAACATCGAAAAATTGGAGCGGGAAACGAGATTCGAACTCGCGACCTCAACCTTGGCAAGGTTGCGCTCTACCAACTGAGCTATTCCCGCAAACTAAGCCTTAGATTATACAACGTCTAAATCAAAATTGATCGGTAAAAGAGAGACAAATTTCCAAACTGAAGGTCAGAGAATTACTCTCGATCAAAAAAACAGGGAAGCACTTGCTTCCCTGAGATTTGAAAAATGAACAAGCATTTTCATTATTTTGGAGCGGGAAACGAGATTCGAACTCGCGACCTCAACCTTGGCAAGGTTGCGCTCTACCAACTGAGCTATTCCCGCAAATTTCGATCAAATAAACAGCTTGTGTTTAATCAATCAAAGTGGACAAATTGTAATGCAGTTTCAAGGGGCTTTCAGGTCTCCTTGAAATTTTTACATCAATGTTTGACCGCCTCGGTTTTTGCCGTTGTGGTGACCGCCGACAAGGCAGTCGCTGCGACCTCTTCTTCAATCAAAGGCATGGGTTTGGCCTCCAAGGCGACATCCAGCACCTGATCGATCCACTTGACCGGGACAATTTCCAAACCATTTTTGACGTTCTCGGGAATGTCTTGCAGGTCTTTGACGTTGTCCTCAGGAATCAATACGGTCCTGATGCCGCCGCGCAAAGCAGCCAGTAATTTTTCCTTCAATCCACCGATTGCAGTGACTTCGCCGCGCAGCGTGATCTCGCCCGTCATGGCCACATCGGCACGCACGGGAATGCCCGTCATGGCCGACACCATGGCAGTGGTCATGGCTGCACCGGCACTGGGCCCATCTTTAGGGGTGGCGCCGTCTGGCACATGAATGTGCAGGTCTTTTTTCTCAAACACTTCGTCCTTGATGCCCAAAAGACGTGAGCGACTGCGCACCACCGTGCGCGCGGCCTCCACCGACTCTTTCATCACATCGCCAAGAGAACCGGTGCGGGTGATCACACCTTTGCCGGGCATCAGTGCCGCTTCAATGGTCAACAAATCGCCGCCCACCTCAGTCCACGCCAAACCCACCACCTGACCCACTTGATTTTTTTGCTCGGCGCGACCATAGGTGTACTTGCGAACACCCAAAAAGTCGTTCAGGTTGTCGGCATTCACCAGCACCTGAGGTGTCATTTGTTTGAGCAGCAAAGCCTTGACGACTTTGCGGCAAATCTTGCCCAACTCGCGCTCCAGCGAACGGACACCGGCTTCGCGGGTGTAATAGCGCACCACATCGCGCACGGCCTCTTCGGTCACTTGAAGCTCGGCATCTTTCACGCCGTTGTTGGTCATTTGCTTGGGCAGCAAATACTTCATGGCGATGCTGGTTTTTTCGTCCTCGGTATAGCCGGACAAGCGGATCACTTCCATTCGATCCAACAAGGCCGACGGAATGTTCATTGAGTTGGATGTGGCCACAAACATCACATCGCTCAGGTCAAAGTCGACCTCAACGTAATGGTCACCAAATGTGTGGTTTTGCTCAGGGTCCAACACCTCCAGCAAGGCGCTGGACGGGTCACCCCGGAAATCCGTGCCCAACTTGTCGATTTCGTCCAACAAGAACAAGGGGTTCTTGGTGCCGACCTTGTTCAGGTTTTGCAACACCTTACCCGGCAATGCGCCAATGTAGGTGCGGCGGTGCCCGCGAATTTCAGCCTCGTCGCGCATGCCACCCAAAGCCATGCGCACGTACTTGCGCCCAGTGGCCTTCGCAATGGATTGGCCCAAGGAAGTCTTACCCACGCCGGGTGGACCCACCAAGCACAGGATAGGCGCTTTGACCTTGTCAACACGTTGCTGCACAGCAAGATACTCAAGAATGCGGTCTTTGACTTTATCGAGACCAAAATGGTCTTGATTCAGGACCTCCTCGGCATTGGCCAGATCGTGCTTGAGCTTGGTTTTTTTGCCCCAAGGCAAACCAATCAACACATCGAGGTAGTTGCGAACGACCGAAGCCTCGGCTGACATGGGTGACATGAGTTTGAGCTTTTTGAGCTCACCTTCTGCCTTTTTACGCGCCTCGGCAGAAAGTTTGGCTGCCTTGATTTTTTTCTCAAGCTCTTCGATGTCAGCGCCCTCTTCCCCGTCGCCAAGCTCTTTTTGAATGGCTTTGACCTGCTCATTGAGGTAGAAGTCGCGCTGGTTTTTCTCCATCTGCCGTTTGACTCGGCCACGGATGCGCTTGTCCACATTCAGAATGTCCACCTCGTGCTCGAGTTGGGCATACAGGTTTTCAAGGCGTGATTTGATATTGGCCAAGTCCAGCACTTGCTGCTTGTTCTCGAGCTTGAGCGGCAAGTGCGCAGCTATGGTGTCAGCCAATCGGCCAGGGTCGTCGATGCTGGAGATCGAAGTCAGAATTTCAGGCGGAATCTTTTTGTTGAGTTTGACGTACTGGTCAAACTGCTGCATCACGGCACGGCGCAACGCTTCGATTTCGCTGCTGGCATCGGATTGCTCCGACACAGGATCAACAGGAATGAGCGAGGCCAAGAAATGCGCTTCGCCATCCACAATGGATTTGACATGGGCACGTTGCTGGCCTTCAACCAGCACTTTGACCGTGCCATCCGGCAATTTGAGCATCTGCAAGATGGTCGATACACAACCCACGTCAAACATGTCGTCAACGCCGGGTTCGTCTTTGGCCGCTGTTTTCTGGGCCACCAACATGATGCGCCGGTCGGCGGCCATGGCCGACTCAAGGGCCTTGATGCTTTTGGGTCGTCCCACAAACAAGGGAATCACCATGTGCGGAAACACCACCACATCGCGCAGCGGCAACATGGGCAGTTCCATCAAGGTGGGCGGCAAAGGTGTGTGTCCAGACATGCAATATCCCTCGGATCAATTCAGCTACACATGGATGCTGACCCCCGCAATTTCAAGCCATTCATGACAAATGGTTTACGGGCGGTGCAGCCAAGAGGGGTCAGGCCTGTTTGGCCGACTCGCGGTAAACCAGCAAAGGGGGTTTGTTGTCGTCAATGACAGATTCATCCACCACCACTTTTTCAACATTCGATTCATTAGGCAACTCAAACATGGTGTCGATCAAGGCTTGCTCCATGATGGAACGCAAGCCACGCGCACCCGTCTTGCGGGCCAAGGCTTTGCGGGCCATGGCTGTGAGTGCATTGGGTCGCACCTCCAGGTCAACGCCTTCCATGGCCAACAACTTGGTGAACTGCTTGACGACCGCGTTTTTCGGCTCGGTGAGAATTTGAACCAAGGCATCTTCCGTCAGTTCAGCCAAGGTGGCGATCACCGGCAAGCGACCAACCAACTCCGGAATCAGGCCAAATTTGATCAGGTCTTCGGGTTCAACTTCGTTGAACACATCGGTGAGCGAACGCTGCTTTTTGCTCTTGACGGATGCACCAAAGCCAATCCCCCCTGATTCGGTGCGGTTCTCGATGACCTTTTCAAGACCCGCAAAGGCACCGCCGCAAATGAACAGAATGTTGGTGGTGTCGATCTGCAAAAAGTCCTGATTGGGATGCTTGCGACCGCCTTGAGGAGGCACACTGGCCATGGTGCCTTCAACCAACTTGAGCAAGGCCTGCTGCACACCTTCGCCCGACACATCACGGGTGATCGAAGGGTTGTCTGATTTGCGGGTGATTTTGTCGATTTCGTCAATATAAACAATACCTCGTTGCGCACGCTGAACATCGTAGTTACAAGTTTGCAGCAACTTGGCCACGATGTTTTCAACGTCTTCGCCCACATAACCGGCCTCGGTCAGGGTGGTGGCATCGGCCATGACAAAGGGCACGTCCAACATGCGTGCCATGGTCTGGGCCAACAGTGTTTTGCCTGAGCCGGTTGGGCCAATCAGCAAAATATTACTCTTGGCCAATTCAACATCGTCTTTTTTGGCCGTCTCTTTGTGCTTGAGCCGTTTGTAGTGGTTGTAAACCGCCACGGCCAGGCTGCGTTTGGCCTTTTCCTGACCAATCACGTAATTGTCCAGGTTGTTCTTGATGTCCAAGGGTGTGGGCAAGCCCTCTTTGGCCCCCTCAGTCACCGTGGTGGTCGCCAGTTCATCGCGCACGATGTCATTGCACAAGTCAATGCATTCGTCACAAATGAACACAGAAGGTCCTGCAATCAGCTTTTTAACCTCGTGCTGGCTCTTGCCGCAAAAGGAGCAAAACAGGTTTTTTTCAGTGCTTGAGCCTTTTTTGTCGGCCATAAATGTCGCCTCGGAATCCGGATATCGTCAATGATAACGAAAGAAAAACGGCGCTCACCCTTTGAGGGTAAACGCCGTGAACCATGGTGCCGGCCAAGCCGGTCACCCTCAAGCGCGTTTTGAAATCACCTCATCCACCAAACCATAGTCCTTGGCCTCAACCGCAGACAAATAATAGTCACGCTCGGTGTCGAGTTCGATCTTTGAAAGCGGCTGCCCGGTGTTCTCAGACAAAATGCGGTTCAAATGGGCTCGGGTTTTGACGATCTCGCGAGCAGCAATTTCAATTTCGGTCGCCTGACCACGCGCACCGCCCAAAGGCTGGTGAATCATGATTTTGGAGTTGGGCAAGGAAAACCGCTTGCCCTTGGCACCTGAAGACAGCAAGAACGCGCCCATGCTGGCTGCCATGCCATTGCACAGCGTAGACACGTCGGGCTTGATGAAGTTCATGGTGTCGTAAATCGCCATGCCTGCACTGACCGAGCCGCCAGGCGAGTTGATGTACAAGGAGATGTCTTTTTCCGGGTTTTCACTCTCCAAAAACAACAACTGCGCCACGATCAGGTTGGCCATGTGGTCGTTGACCTCACCCACCAAAAAGATCACACGCTCTTTGAGTAAGCGCGAGTAAATGTCATAAGCGCGTTCACCACGGCCTGATTGCTCGACGACCATGGGGACCATGCCCAAATTTGTGATGTCCAGTGCGCTCATCATTTCTCCAAAATTATGTGTGAGACTTTAACCCGTTTATCAGGCCCACCAATGAGATGGGGCTTGTCAGCCGAACTGCAAGCCCGGCACAAGCCCCAATGTTCAAAGGTGCATTCAAAGGTGCGTTATGAGGTGCAAAGACCCCATCAGGCTTGCTGGCCCATCAGCTCTTCAAACGTGATGGTCTTTTCAGTGACCTTGGCTTGACCCAACACGAAATCAGACACATTGCTCTCGATGACCACGGCTTCCACCTCGGCCAAACGTTGGTTGTCACTGTTGTACCAACGCACCACGTCATCAGGGCGCTCGTAGCTGGAGGCCAACTCGAGAATGTGGGCTTGGATTTGCTCAGGCTTGGCGTGCAGTGTATTGCCACGCACAACCTCGGCGACCACCAGACCCAGGCGCACGCGCTGCTCAGCTTGGGGGCGGAAGATGTCGTCGGGAATTGGCGCCTTGTCGGCGTCCTTGATACCGCGCTGCTTGAGGTCTGCGCGCGCACCTTCTTTCAGTCGCTCGATTTCGTTTTGGACGATGGCCTGAGGCAGGTCCAGTTCAGCCTTGGCCACCAAGGCGTCCATTGCGGCTTGCTTGTTGCGTGCCAGCAAGCGGAACTTGACTTCGCGCTCGAGGTTTTTAAGGATGTCGGCACGCAAGCCTTCAACGGTGGCATCTGCAATTCCCAAAGACTTGGCCAAGTCTTCGTTGACTTCGGGCAGATGAGCGGCTTCAAGTTTCTTGACCGTGACCATGAAGTCGGCTGTTTTGCCTGCCACATCCTGACCATGGTAGTCAGCGGGGAAAGCCAAGGGGAAGGTCTTGCTCTCGCCGGTTTTCATGCCGCTCACAGCGTCTTCAAACTCTTTGAGCATCTGGCCGTCGCCCAAGATGAATTGAAAATCATCGGCTTTGCCACCAGAGAACACTTCTCCTTCGATCTTGCCTTCAAAGTCGATGGTCGCACGGTCACCCTCTTGGGCTGCCACGTCTTGAGCACGCTGGGCGAAGGTGCGGCGCTGCTTGCGCAGGATGTCAATGGTTTTGTCGATAGCGGCATCGGACACTTCTGACGTGAGTTTTTCAACCTCGGTGTCGGCCAAGTTGCCCAACTTCACATCGGGATAGACCTCAAAGATCGCATCAAAAGTCAGTTGACCTTCGGGTGCGCCTTCTTTTTCAGAAATACGGGGTTGTCCGGCAACGCGCACTTGGGCTTCGTTGGCCGCTACCGAGAAAGCTTCGCCGACTTTGTCGTTCAGAACTTCGTATTGAACCGAATAACCGTAACGCTGCGCGACCACATTCATGGGCACCTTGCCTGGACGGAAACCGTCCATCTTGACCGTGCGGGCCATTTTCTTCAGGCGTGCATCCACTTCAGACTGGATGGCCGTCACAGGCACAGTCAGGGTGATCTTGCGTTCCAGCTTTTCAAGGGTTTCAACAGTCACAGTCATCGTCGTTCTCGGTTAATTGAATGTCTCACGGACCTGCAGGTCAACCCTGCGGCCAGAAGTCAGTTGGTGCGCGGGGCGGGACTCGAACCCGCACAGTGTTGCCACCGTCAGGACCTAAACCTGGTGCGTCTACCAATTTCGCCACCCGCGCATGTCCAAACAAAAAGGGCGTCAGGCCCGTCCGTTGGCCCTGAAGCCCTGAGACAAACCTGACCGCCCACTTGAAATAGGTCAACTTTCTATTTTAGCCGCTTCAGTTGCCCAAATTCAGGCGGGGGCTTGATTTGGCCGTTCAATTCTGAACCATGCGGCATACATGGCCGGCAGTGCCAGCAAAGTCAAGGCCGTTGCTACCACCAGCCCTCCCATGATGGCCACCGCCATCGGCCCCCAGAAAATGCTGCGTGACAGCGGGATCATGGCCAACACTGCCGCTGCGGCCGTCAGCACAATCGGGCGCAAACGGCGCACCGCCGACTCCACAATGGCCTGCCATGGGGCCATGCCCGCCGCCCGGTCCTGCTCAATTTGGTCGATCAGGATCACCGAGTTGCGTTGAATCATGCCCATGAGCGCGATCACACCCAGCAGCGCCACAAAACCAAACGGCCGGTCAAGAACCAACAAAGCCCCTGCTACACCGGCCATGCCCAAGGGTCCAGTCAAAAACACCAGCATCGCGCGGCTGAAGCTTTGCAGTTGCAGCATCAGCAAGGTGAATGTGATGAAAAGCATGACGGGCAAGCCCGCCGCAATCGAGGCCGATCCTTTGGAGCTTTCCTCCACTGCGCCGGCCACCTCAATTCGGTAGCCCATCAAACCCTGGCCTTGCCAAGTGGTCTCGATTTTTTTCAAGTCCGGCAGCAATTGAGCCGTCACCGTGGCCCCTTGCAGGCCTTCGGCAATGTCGGCCTGCACGGTGATGGCAAATTGCCGCCCCTCGCGCCACATCACACCCGGCTCCCAAGCGAACACCGGGGTGGCCACCTGCAGTATGGGAATGGACCGGCCAGAAGCCGTGGGCACGTAGGATTGACTCAAGTCCGACAAGGCGTCGCGCTCGGCCATGGGCTGGCGCAACACGATATCGATGAGCTTGTCACCCTCGCGGAACTGACCCACCGGCGTGCCGCTGAGCAAGATGCGCGAAGCCTGTGCAATCGACTGGCTGGTCACTCCCAAGGCCCGAGCTTGGGCTTGATCGATTTCCAGGCGAATCGATTTGACCGACTCGTTCCAGTTGTCATTCACACCCCGGGTGTTCGGATTCAAGCGCATTTGGGCCTTGATCTCATCGGCCTTGGACCGCAAAACTTGGGGGTCGGGCCCCACCACCCGGAACTGCACCGGGTAAGGCACTGGCGGTCCGTTGGGCAGCAACTTGACGCGCCCACGGACCTCAGGAAACTCCTGAGCTAACAATGCGGGCAACTTGGCCCGAATCAGCTCACGGGCTTTCAAGTCGGTTGGCAAGACGATCAGTTGCGACACGTTGGGCTGAGGAAACACTTGGTCAAGCGGCAGGTAAAAACGCGGTACGCCCGAACCAATCCAAGCCGTGACCGACTTCACACCCGCTTCTTGCGCCAGACGCTGCTCCACACGGTGGGTGATGTCTTCACTGGCCTTGACGGGCGAGCCCTCCGGCAGCCACAAGTCCACGATGATTTCAGGTCGCGAAGAGTCCGGAAAGAACTGCTGCTGCACCTTGCCCATGCCCACCATTCCCAGGGCAAACAAGAACACGGTGATGCCAATGGTCTTCCAACGGTGCGTGACACACCACGTCACCCAAGCCCTGAAGTGCCGGTAAAACGGGGTGTTGAACATTTCGGCCGAATCCAGCTGCTGGGCCGACAGGGTGTGCACGGGCGGCTTGAGCAACCAAGCACCCAAATAGGGCACAAAGTAAACCGAGGCCACCCAGCTGACCAAGAGCGCCACCACCGTGACCGCAAAAATCGCAAAGGTGTACTCACCCGTGACGGATTTGGCCATGCCGATCGGCAAAAAACCAGCCGCCGTGATCAAGGTGCCGGTGAGCATGGGCATGGCCGTCAACTCGTAAGCAAAGGTCGCCGCACGCACCTTGTCGTAACCCTCCTCCATCTTGCGCACCATCATCTCGACCGCAATGATGGCGTCGTCCACCAGCAGGCCCAAAGCAATGATGAGCGAACCCAACGATATTTTGTGCAAACCGATGCCCAAATAGTGCATGGCCAAAAAGGTCACGGACAAGACCAACGGAATGGTGATACCCACCACCAAACCAGGGCGAATGTCCAAAGTCCAACGCCGCCACATCGGGTTGTGGCCCGGACGCTTGTGCAGACCCAGCGCCAAAAAGCTCACCGCCAAGACAATCACCACCGCTTCAATCAGCACCTTGATGAACTCATTGACCGATGTGGACACGGCGCTGGGCTGGTCCTGCACCTGCGTCAAGGTCATTCCCGCAGGCAAGTTGGCTTGGGTGGCTTTGACCGCTCCACTCAAGGCCTTGCCCAGGGCAATGATGTCCCCGCCTTTGCCCATGGAAACCCCCAGAGCAATCACGTCCTGACCGTCATGGCGCACCTTCACGCTGGCCGGATCGGCATAGCCCCGCGTCACGGTAGCGATGTCAGACAAGCGGATTTGCGAGCCCGATGCACCGCGAATTGGCATGGCCTGCAAATCTTGCAAAGACTGCAATTGCCCGCCCACGCGCACCTGGACCACATCGGCAGGCGACTGAATGCTGCCGGCCGACTCCACCGCGTTTTGTTGGCTCAGCTGGGCCAGCACGGCCCCCATGTCCAAGCCCATTTGCGCGAGCTTCTTTTGCGAGACCTCGACAAAAACTTTTTCGTCCTGAACACCAAACAATTCAACCTTGGCCACATCGGGCACACGCAGCAGCCGCTGGCGCAAGCTGTCGGCCTGCGTCTTGATCTCGGCCGGCGTGAAACCCTGACCGCTCAGCGCATAAATCACGCCGTACACATCGCCAAACTCGTCGTTAAAAAACGGCCCCACCACGCCTGGCGGCAAACTGCCGCGCATGTCGCCAATTTTTTTGCGCACGGCATACCAGACCTGCGGCACTTCGCCGGGTTTGGAGTTGTCCTTGATCTGGAAAATGATCTGCGCCTCACCCGGCTTGGAATAGCTGCGGATCTTGTCGGCGTAGGGCACCTCTTGCAAGGTGCGCTCGATTTTGTCGGTCACCTGTTCGGCCATTTGCGCGGCCGTGGCCCCAGGCCAGTAGGCCCGAACCACCATGGCCCGAAAGGTAAAGGGCGGGTCTTCATCCTGACCCAGTTGAAAATAAGACGCCATGCCCAAAACCATCAGCACCACCATCAGGTAGCGGGTCAGGGCCGGGTGCTCCAGCGCCCAGCGCGAGAGGTTGAAACGGGTGTTCTCGGTGCTGCTCATGCGATCACCGCTGCGCAGCAGATGCGCCTGCCAAGGCGGGAACGGCCACGGGTGCCATGGCTTGGGCAGGCGCGTTGTAAACCGTCACCTTCTGGCCGGGCGAGAGCACATGCACGCCCGCACTCACCACCTGCTGCCCCGGTTTGAGGCCCGAGGTGATCACCACCTCATTGCCATCGACCGCCCCCACCTGCACAGGCTGTGTGTTGACCGTCATGTTGGCCGCATCGAACACCCACACCACCGTGCCAGCCCCCTCTTGGCGCAAAGCACTGGTCGGCAACTTGATCACCCCCGCCTGACTGCCCGGCAATTGACTGGCCAAGACATTGACTGTGCTGCCCAAAGGCAAGCGCTCAGACGCCTCCAGCGCCAGCTTGACGGTGTAAGTGCGCGTCACAGGATCGGCACTGGCGGCCAGTTCGCGCACCTTGCCTTGCAAAGGCTGGCCCGTGCTCACCAAGGTCGCCCGCAGGCTCTGCCCCACTTTCAGGGCCAACGCCATGGACTCGGACACGGCAAACACCGCATCGCGCGGGCCATCGTGAGCCAAACGCACCACCGGCTGACCCGCTGCAAGCACCTGGCCCACTTCGGCGTCAACGCCCGTGATCACGCCCGACTGGGTGGCCATCAATCGGGCATAACCGGCTTGGTTGATTTGGGCTTGCGACTGCGCTTTGGCCTGGTTGAGCTGCGCATCGGCGGCTTTGAGGGTCGCATCGCGCCGCTCCAACTCGGCACCACTGATGAAGTTTTGCGCCTTCAAAGCCTCAAAACGTTTGAAATCTGCCGCAGCCAAATCGCGCTGACTTTGCGCCGACACCACATGCGCCGCCGCAGCCTGGGCCGCCAATTGGTAATCTTTGGCATCGATCAAGGCCAACAACTGACCGGCCGCCACGCGCTGGCCCAGCTCGGCGGGGCGCTGCACCAGCTTGCCAGCCACCTGAAATCCCAAACGAGACTCCACCCGCGCCCGCACCTCGCCCGAATATTCACCCGACACATTCAGCTCGGCCTCGGCAACCGTCAGCAGCTTGACCGAGCGCAAGGGTTCTTGGGGAGCTTCCTTTTTGGAACAAGCGGCCAAGGTCGCCAAAACAACAGCGGTGGCACAAAAATGGAAAACTCGCCGCATGGCGAGTGACAAAGAGCTTGGCATGGCATTCCCGGGGAAAAGATAATGACTGACTGGTTAGTAATCTATTCAAACACAGTCTTTCTGTCAAGCGACAATAGGGATTAACCATGCAAGCAGCCCCCCCCATCCAGCCACGCCCAAGTCAAGCGCTCAGCGCCGCACACCGCCAAATCCTGCGCGGTGTGTCGCGCTCGTTTGACCTGTCCATCCGCCTCCTGCCCGCCGCCCTGCAAAGCCCGGTGGCCATTGGCTACTTGCTGGCCCGAGCCACCGACACCGTGGCCGACACCACCAACTTGCCCCTGGCCGAGCGCCAAGTGTTGCTGGACCTGATGTCGCAGGCCATCGCCAAATCCGACACCTCGACCGAACAAAGCCTTGCACTCCAAAAACTGACCCAGGCCTTTGCCGCGCAACAAACCGACCCCCACGAACGCGCCCTCATGCAGGCCCTGCCCCAATGCCTGCCTTTGTTGCAGACCCTGACCTTGGCCGACCAAAGCAGCGTGCGGGGCGTTTTGGGCCACATCAACCGGGGACAGCAGTTGGACATGGCCCGCTTTGGTTCAGGCCCGCAGGGGCTTGAGGCCCTGCAAACCGAAGCCGAGTTGGCCGACTACACCTGGCTGGTGGCCGGATGCGTGGGCGAGTTCTGGACCGAGCTGTGCGGCCGTCACCTGCCCGGCTACAGCCTGCTGCCGCAGCCCGAAATGATGCGCATCGGGCGCGAATACGGCATGGGCCTGCAACGCCTGAACATCATCCGAGACGCCGGGGCCGACTTGGCCGCTGGGCGTTGTTACTGGCCCCTAGAAACATTGGCGCCAGCAGGCCTGAACCCTGCCATGCTCGCCCAGGCCGCCCAAACCCGCGATGCAGACACGCTTGCAGCACTGACGCCGCTCTATGCGCAGTGGCTGGACCAGACTCAAGCGCAATTGGACTGCGGCATGCGCTACGCCCTGGCACTCAAACCCCTGCGCTTGCGCCTGGCCAGTGCCCTGCCCGCCTTGATTGGGGCGCGCACCGTGGCCCTGCTGCGACAAGCCGGGCCAAGCGCCCTTCCCCAGCGCGTCAAAATGCCGCGTGCCGAAATGCGCGCCCTGCTCTGGCGCTTGGCCTTGGGCCTGGGATCAACGGCCGCGCTGGACAGAGAATTTCGACAACTGAGCGGCAAAGACCTGTCTTGAGCCCGCACCATGACCTTGCGCTTTGAGACCTCGCTGGATGTGTCCAGCCCTGTGAAGTTTGAAGTGAAAGGACTGCTCTAGGCACAACGATCTGTGTGGGAGCCCCGCCCTCGGGGCTATTCTTGGTGGTCTGCGAGGCTCCATCGCGGCGAGGGCGCCGCTCCTGCAAAAATGCGTCGATGCAAACATCATTGCGCCAGATCAATCGATGCGAGAATCCCAGCCCATGAGCCCGCAAGACTACGTCCAGCAAAAAGCCGCCGCCTCGGGCAGCAGCTTCTATTACGCCTTTTTGTTTTTGCCCCCCGAGCGGCGTGCCGCCATCACCGCCTTTTATGCGTTTTGCCGCGAAGTGGACGACGTGGTCGACGAAATCAAAGACCCCGGCGTGGCCGCGACCAAACTGGCATGGTGGCACAAAGAAGTGATGCAAGCCTACGCAGGCCAGCCCAGCCACCCCGTCATGCACGCCCTCATGCCCCTGGCCCCCACCTTCGGCATCGAAAGCCGCCACCTGATGGCCGTGATCGAAGGCTGCCAGATGGACCTGAACCAAACCCGGTATCTGGACTTTGTGGGCCTGACCAAATACTGCCATTTGGTTGCAGGCGTGGTGGGCGAAGTTGCTGCCCGCATCTTTGGCCAGTCCGACGAAGCGACCACGGCCTATGCGCACAAACTGGGCCTGGCCTTTCAGATGACCAACATCATCCGCGACGTGGGCGAAGACGCCATGCGCGGGCGCATCTACCTGCCGCTCGATGAGCAGCAACG
>JAIXOX010000046.1 GCA_027486555.1 Comamonadaceae bacterium | reverse complement strand
TTGACCGCGTTGCAGCAGTTCAAGGACGAATATGCCAAGAACCAACCGATGTGGAAAATCATGCCGGAGTTCTGTCAAAAACACCCGCGCTACGAGCGCATGGGCTTGCGCGATTTGTGTCAACACGTACATGAGATGTATGCCAAGTACGACATCGCCATTTTGACCACTGACATGTATTTGTCGGATCTGGCCCCGGCCATGCGCCCTTCAGATGCCTATGCCCACATTGCCCAACGCAAGACAGAGCGGGTGGAAATCGACCACTTGGAAGGCCGTGTCACTGTCGGTCTGGTCACGCCTTACCCACCGGGCATTCCGCTCTTGATCCCTGGCGAGGTCTTCAACAAGAAGATCGTGGATTACCTCAAGTTCGCCCGCGAGTTCAACGAGAAGTGCCCAGGTTTCGAGACCGACATCCATGGTTTGGTCGAGATCAAGGACGACGATGGCAAGAAGCGGTATTTTGCGGATTGCGTGAAGGCTTGAACCCTGCTTTTGGTGTTTGAGTCTTGTATCTTTTAGTGTCTGAGGGGGACAGGTGAGTTGGGGGCCTGTGCGGGGGCTCAGAGGCGCTTCGCTTTGCCACATCGCCCCCGCACAGGGCCCCAGCTCACCTGCGGGAGAGAATTGAAAAAAGCGGCTTTCGCCGCTTTTTTCAATTCCGAAATCCGGAGCGTTCTTGGTCTGTCAAGTAGGCTTTTCGACCCTTCAGTCATGCACGCGCATAGCCCCTTGTAGGTCGGGCCTTTATGGTCCGACACTTCGGCCTATAGCGATGCGACATTTTCAAACGGTGGTGGTGCACAGGCCGCATGTCGGACCTAAAGGCGCCGACCTACGAATTGCCGCGTTAACCATGGCCCATGTCCACACGAACATCCACTCAGCCTGAGGCAAGGTGGGCGCTGAACCGGGCGATTTGGCGAGCGAAGCGAGTGATGAGCCCGGGCAGCGCCCGCCTTGCCTCAGCCGGTCTTTGCGATGGCGATCACCCTATGCCGACAAGGCACTTGGTGAAACTAAATATGGATCAAGCCGCAGCCGCTGGCTCCGCAATACCGCCGACCACCTGACTGAAACCACCGTCTACATAGGTGATCTCGGCCGTCACGCCCGCTGCCAAGTCGCTCAGCATGAACGCCGCCACATTGCCCACATCTTCAATGGTCACGTTGCGGCGAATGGGCGAGGCTTCGGCCACCACCGACAAAATCTTGCCAAAACCCTTGATGCCACTGGCCGCCAGCGTCTTGATGGGGCCAGCTGAAATACCGTTGGCGCGCAAACCCCGTTTCTGGCTGCCCAATGATTCGGCCAGGTAACGCACAGAGGCTTCCAAGCTGGCTTTGGCCAAACCCATGGTGTTGTAGTTGGGCACGGTGCGGATCGCGCCCAGGTACGTCAGGGTCAGCACTGCCGACTTGTCGTTCAGGTAGGGCAGGGCCGCTTTGGCCATCGCAGGAAAGCTGTAAGCGCTGATGTCGTGCGCGATTTTGAAGCCTTCACGCGACAAACCGTCCAGAAAATCACCGGCAATTGCTTCGCGGGGCGCGTAGCCAATGGCGTGCACAAAACCGTCGAACTTGGGCCAGGTGGCCGACAAGTCGGTGAAGAGTTTTTCAATTTGTGCGTCGCTGCCCACGTCACAATCAAAAATCAGCTTGGAGTCGAAATCGGCCGCGAATTCGTTGATGCGGTCCTTGAAACGCTCGCCCACGTAGCTGAAAGCCAACTCAGCGCCTTGCGCGTGGCAAGCCTTGGCAATGCCGTAAGCGATGGACCGGTTGGACAGCACGCCGGTGATCAACAACTTTTTACCCGACAGAAAACCTGTTTTTGTGGTCATGCATTCAACTCCTGAAAAATGTGTGCAGAATTGTCGCATGCGAATACCCTTGGCCCGTTTCTGGACACACTGCTGCTTGGCCCTCGGGCTTGGGCTCATGGGTAATGCTTGGGCCGCCCACGCTTACGCCCAATTCGGGGACATCCGCTACCCGGCCAGGTTTACCCATTTTGCGTACGTCAACCCTGCCGCGCCCAAAGGCGGCGAGGTCATGCTCGTGCCGCCCACCCGGCAGTCCAACTTTGACAAGTACAACCCCTTCACCTTGAAGGGCAGCGCCCCGCCATCCATGCTGGGCATGATGTTTGACACCTTGCTGGTGGGCAACATGGACGAGCCGACCACGGCTTATGGATTGCTGGCTTCCGATGTGGTTGTGGCCAGCGACCGCATGTCGGTCACTTTCCAGATCCACCCGCATGCGCGTTTTCACAATGGCGACCCGGTGCTGGCTGGCGATGTTCGGCATTCCTTTGAGCGCCTGACCAGCAAGCAGGCTGCACCTCAGTACCGTACTTATTTCGGCGAGGTCAAAGGCGCCACAGTGTTGGGCGAGCGCAGCATTCGCTTTGATTTTGTGCGGCCCAACAGCGAGTTGCCCTTGATCGTGGGCAGTTTGCCGGTGTTCAGCCAAAAGTGGGGGCTGCAGGGCAACACCCTCAAGCCTTTGGACCAGATGGTGATGGACATCCCGATTGCTTCTGGCCCTTACCGCATCGGGCGTGTGCAGTTTGGCAAGGACATCACCTACGAGCGCGACCCGGCTTATTGGGCCCGCGACTTGAACGTGCGCAAAGGCCAATTCAATTTCGACCGCATCACCTACAAAATCTACAAGGACTCCACGGCCCAACTTGAAGCCTTCAAGGCCGGCGAGTTCGATTACATGCAGTCTTTCATTGCGCGTGAATGGGCCAGGGCCTTCACGGGGCGCGCGTTCGACAGGGGTGATCTGATCAAGGCCGAATTGGTGCATGGCAACGCGGGGGACTTTCAGGGCTTTTTGTTCAACACGCGCCGCGACAAGTTCCAGGACGTGCGGGTGCGCCAAGCCATTGCGCTGGCCATGGACTTTGAATGGCTGAACCGGCAACTGTTTTACAACGCCTACAGTCGGGTGCGCGGGTATTTTGTGGCCAGCGATTTCGAGGCCAAGGGCCGTCCCGGCCCCGACGAGTTGGCTTTGCTATCGCCTTTGCGGGCCAAGCTGCCCGCCGCTGTGTTTGACCAAGACGTGCCGCAACCGCCTCAAACTGCGCTGGACACAGCTTCGGGCCAGACCCTGCGTGACCATTTGCGCCAAGCGCGTGATCTACTCAAAGACGCCGGATGGACTTACCGCGATGGCGCTTTGCGCAACGCCAAAGGCCAAGCTTTCAGCATCGAATTTTTGGACAGTTCGGGCTCGATGGGGCGTGTGGTCACGCCCTTTGCCAAGAACCTTGAAAAATTGGGCATCAAAGTTCAGTACAAGGTGATCGACTTTGCGCTGCTGCAAAAACGCATGGACGTGTTTGACTTCGACATCATCAGCAACCGCACCGTGGGCAGCGAAGCGCCTGGCACCGAGTTGCTGGAGCGCTACGGCAGCCGATCGGCCGACGTGGAGGGCTCGGGCAATGTCATCGGCCTGAAAGACCCGGCGGTGGACGCGCTGCTGGACAAGGTGGTGAGTGCTACGTCACGGCCTGAACTGGTGACCAGCCTGCGTGCGCTGGACCGGGTGCTGCGCCATGGGCATTACGTGGTGCCGCACTGGTACGGGGCAGTGCACCGGGTGTCCTGGCGGGCCAAGGCGTTTGCGCGACCCGCCGAATTGCCCCGTTTTTACCAGCCGGAAAAACTGGTCACCACCGTGTGGTGGTCGCCCGACGCGTCTGCCACTCCCATTTCCAAATCAGCCCCCAAGGCCCCCTGACCCATGCTGGCCTACATTTTCAAACGCCTGCTATTGATGGTCCCGACCTTGTTCGGGGTCTTGCTGATGACCTTTGTGGTGATCCAGTTTGTGCCCGGCGGCCCGGTGGAGCAAATGGTGTCCCAGTTGCAAGGCCGTGACACGGGCGGGGAGGGCGCGGCGGCCGCAGGCAGCGGTTACCGAGGCCGTCAGGGCGTGGATGCCGCACGCATTGAAGAGATCAAAACCCTTTACGGTTTTGACAAGCCGCCCACTGAGCGTTTTTGGATGATGCTCAAGCAGTTTGCGCAGTTTGACCTGGGCAAAAGCTTTTTCTACCCCAAAGACGTCTGGAGCTTGATCAAGGAGAAGCTGCCGGTGTCCATCAGCTTGGGCTTGTGGACGTTTTTCCTGAGTTACATGGTGTCGGTGCCCTTGGGCATCGCCAAGGCCGTGAGGGCAGGCACGCGCTTTGACACGCTCACCAGTTTGCTGGTGCTGGTGGGTTATGCGATTCCGGGTTTTGTGCTGGGCGTGGCCTTGCTGGTGATCTTCGGCGGGCAGCTGCAGTGGTTTCCCCTGCGCGGTTTGACGTCGTCCAACTGGGAGCAGCTGAGTTGGGGCGCCAAAGTGGTGGACTATTTGTGGCACATCGCCTTGCCGGTCACGGCCAGTGTGTTGGGCTCGTTTGCCGTCATCACCATGCTGACCAAGAACGCGTTTTTGGAAGAAATCCGCAAACAGTACGTGCTGACCGCCCGTGCCAAGGGCCTCAGCGAAAACCGGGTGCTGTACCGCCATGTCATGCGCAATGCGCTGATCCCGCTGGTGACGGGCTTCCCGGCGGCATTCATTGGCGCATTTTTTACCGGTTCTTTGTTGATCGAAACCTTATTCTCGCTCGATGGTTTGGGCTTGCTGAGTTACGAGGCGGTGATCCGGCGTGACTACCCGGTGGTGTTGGGCACCTTGTATTTGTTCACCCTGATTGGCTTGGTGACCAAGCTGATCAGTGACCTGTGTTACCTGTGGGTGGACCCTCGCGTGAAGTTTGACAAATGAGCCCAGCGAACACCACCACCTTGTCGCATCAAACCTCGCCTTCGGCGCGGGCGTGGCAGC
The DNA here is from genome assembly GCA_027486555.1 of Comamonadaceae bacterium. Lineage (GTDB taxonomy): Bacteria > Pseudomonadota > Gammaproteobacteria > Burkholderiales > Burkholderiaceae_C > Limnohabitans_A. The sequence continues at coordinate 13,244 of JAIXOX010000046.1, read as the reverse complement.
GTTTCAGGCGCAACCGCCTGGGCTTTGGCAGCCTGATGATTTTTTTGACCCTGTTCATTCTGAGCTTGGGGGCCGAGTTTCTGTCCAACGACAAACCCTTGGTCGTTCGGTTTGAGGGGCAGTGGTATTTCCCGGTGGTGCAGACCTTGCCTGAAAAGGTGTTTGGGGGTGATTTCGAGACCCCGGCGGATTATCTGGACCCTTTCATCCAGCAACAATTGCACAAGGGCAGCAACTGGGCCTTGCAAGCGCCCAACCCTTACCACCACAGCACGCTCGACTACTTTGCGCCCTTGCCCAACCCCGCGCCACCCACGGCACGCAACTGGCTGGGCACAGATGACCGGGGGCGTGACGTCGTGGCGCGATTGCTCTATGGCTTCCGGGTATCGGTGCTGTTTGCTTTGGCCCTCACCGTGTTTGGCGTGGTGCTGGGCGTGTTGACCGGCGCGGTGCAGGGCTTTTTTGTGGGTAAGACCGATTTGGTCTTTCAGCGCTTCATCGAAGTCTGGAGCGCCATGCCAGAACTCTATTTGCTGATCATCTTTTCGGCCGTGTTCGAGCCCAGTGTGGGCTTGCTGCTTTTGCTTCTGGGCCTGTTTGGCTGGATGGGTTTGTCGGACTATGTGCGAGCCGAGTTTTTGCGCAACCGGCAACTCGATTACGTCAAATCGGCCCGGGCGCTGGGCCTGGGGCATTGGCAAATCATGTGGCGGCATGTGCTGCCCAACAGCATGACCCCGGTGGTGACTTTCTTGCCTTTTCGCATGAGCGGGGCGATTTTGGCCCTGACCTCTCTGGACTTTCTAGGGCTGGGCGTGCCTCCGGGCACGCCGTCTTTGGGCGAATTGCTGGCCCAAGGCAAAAACAACATCGACGCTTGGTGGATCTCTTTGTCCACTTTTGTGGTGCTGGTGGTGACCTTGCTGCTCTTGACATTCATGGGCGATGCCTTGCGCGATGCGCTCGATCCGCGAAAGGTGGACACATGAGCACGCGCCAAGCTTTGCTGGAACTCCAAGACCTGCGTATCGCCTTTGGCGGCCAGGCCGTGGTGCATGGCGTGAACTTGAGCATTCAGGCGGGTGAGCGCGTGGCCTTGGTGGGAGAGTCGGGCTCGGGCAAGTCGGTCACGGCTTTGTCGGTGCTGCGTTTGCTGGAGTCGGCGCAGCTTTCGGGCCAGGTGCTTTGGCAAGGCCAAGACCTGTTGAAGCAAACGCCTGCTGAGATGCAGCGCATTCGTGGCGACGAGATCGCCATGATTTTTCAGGAACCGATGACGGCGCTCAACCCCTTGATGACGGTGGGCGCGCAGATTTCGGAAGTACTGCAACTCAAAAAGCTGCTGTCCCGGCGCGACGCCGATGCGCGTGCCGTGCAGCTGCTCGCCGAAACCGGCATTGATGACCCCGAGCGTCGTTTTGGTGCCTACCCGCACCAGTTGTCGGGCGGCCAACGCCAACGCGCCATGATGGCGATGGCCCTGGCCTCAGAGCCCAAGCTGCTGCTGGCCGACGAACCCACCACCGCGCTGGACGCCAGTTTGCGATTGCAAATGCTGCAGCTGCTGGCCGATTTGCAGCAAAAAACTGGCATGGCCGTGCTGCTGATCACGCACGATCTGGCCTTGGTGCGCCACTTTGCCCATCGGGTGGCGGTGATGGAAAAAGGCCATCTTGTGGAGCAGGGGAGTTTAGTGGAGGTGTTTTCAAATCCTCGACATCCTTACACGCAAAAACTGCTTGACAGTCGGCCCACTCGCGATGGATTGGCAGAGCCCGACAACCCATCGAAACCGCCTTTGTTGCTGGCAAAAGGGCTGCAAGTTCTCTACCCCATGACAGCGCCTGGCTTTCGATCTTGGTTCAAGAAGCACTACTTCACAGCCTTGCACGACGCGGACTTCAGCATCACACCGGGCACCACGCTGGGTGTGATGGGCGAGTCGGGCTCAGGCAAATCCAGCTTGGCACAGGCGGTTTTGGGTCTGATTCCGCACGGGGGTGAGCTGACATTAGACGGGCAATTTTGGCAGGGCAGTCCTCGGCGAGACAAAGCTTTGCGACAAAAGGTTCAGGTTGTTTTTCAGGACCCGTTTGGCAGCCTTTCTCCAAGAATGACCCTCGGAGAAATCGTTTCAGAGGGCTTGCGGCTGCACCGACCCAGCATGTCCGAGCCCGAGATTGAGGCACAAATGGTGTCCACTTTGCACGAAGTCGGTCTGACTACGGCAGATTTTCCAGATCTGCTGAACCGATATCCTCACGCGTTTTCTGGGGGACAACGCCAACGCATCGCATTGGCGCGTGCATTGGTGGTGGAGCCGGACTTGCTTGTTTTGGATGAACCCACCAGTGCACTGGATGTCACAGTACAAAAGCAAATTCTTAAACTGCTTCAGGATTTGCAAAAAAAACGACGAATGGCATATTTACTGATTACCCATGACGTGGATGTTTTGCGAGCCATGGCGCATTGGGTCTTGGTGTTAAAAAAAGGGCACATCGTTGAAACGGGGCTGGCAGAAAACGTGCTCAACCGACCTGAGCACGATTACACCCGCGGTTTGCTTGCGGCCTTCCCTGACGACTGATGGCTGGCTGGATGTTTTGTGCATGGTTTTCCTTACTAATCACACACTTAGCGCCATTTTCAGATAGAATATTGGCTTCACGACCAAACGGGCGGGTTTTCACCGCCCGTTTTTTTTGGGTCTTTCTTTTTTAACGTCGATATTCAGAAGCTCTGTGGCATTGCAGCAAATTGTTCAAGAAACCGTGACCGGACTGGGTTATGACCTGGTTGAAATTGACCGCACAGCGGGCGGTTTGCTGCGCATTACCATCGATTTCCCCTGGCAGCCTGGATCTGAATTGTTCATCAACGTCGAAGACTGCGAAAAAGTCAATCGGCAACTGCAGTTCGCTCTCGAGGTCGATGGCATTACCTACAACAGACTTGAAGTCTCCTCCCCGGGCATTGATCGACCTTTGCGAAATGACCAGGACTTTGACCGATTCGTCGGCGAGTTGGTTGACATCACTCTGAAAGTGCCCATGGGTGAAAACGCCGCAGGCATGGTCAATCCCACACGCAAAAAATTTCGCGGAACGCTGGAACGTGACGCCACAGGACAGAGCTGGCAAATCGTTTGGAGCGATGAGCCACCCGTCAAGCCCGGTCAAAAGATCAGCAAAAAACGAATTCCAGCGCCCTTGAATGTGCTGGGTTTTACCTTGGACGAACTGCGCGAGGCGCGTCTCGCACCTGTGGTGGATTTCAAAGGGCGCAAGCCAAAAATTGAGGCCTGACGGTTTGGTCGGGTTTTGAGTATTTATATCGGGTCTGGTTTAAGGCCCCAGTGGAACAGGAGAGTCGAGTCATGAATCGCGAAATGTTGATGTTGGTTGAAGCCATCTCAAGAGAAAAAAACGTTGAGCGCGACGTGGTCTTTGGGGCCGTAGAGGCCGCTTTGGCACAAGCAACCAAAAAGCTGTATGTTGGTGAAGTTGATATTCGGGTGGCGGTTGACCGTGACAGTGGCAACTATGAGACCTTTCGCCGCTGGCACGTTGTGCCCGATGAAGCGGGTTTGCAAATGCCCGAACAGGAAATTCTTCTGTTCGAAGCCAAAGAGCAAATCCCCGATATCGAAGTTGACGAATACATTGAAGAGTCCATCGAGTCAGTTCCCATCGGGCGCATCGGTGCCATGGCTGCCAAGCAAGTCATTTTGCAAAAAATCCGTGATGCCGAGCGTGAAATGCTGCTCAATGATTTCATGTCGCGTGGCGAGAAAATTTTTGTCGGCACCGTCAAGCGAATGGACAAAGGCGACATCATTTGTGAATCGGGTCGCATCGAAGGTCGTATTCGTCGCAGCGAGATGATTCCGAAAGAAAACCTGCGCAGCGGTGACCGCGTGCGTGCCATGATCATGGAAGTGGACCTGACCTTGCGGGGTGCGCCCATTTTGTTGTCTCGTTCTGCACCAGAGTTCATGATTGAACTTTTCCGTCAAGAAGTTCCAGAAATTGAACAAGGCTTGCTCGAAATCAAAACATGCGCCCGTGACCCTGGCTCACGCGCCAAGATTGCTGTTTTGTCACACGACAAACGTGTTGACCCCATTGGCACCTGTGTCGGCGTGCGGGGAACTCGTGTCAACGCAGTCACCAACGAATTGGCTGGTGAGCGCGTGGACATCGTTCTGTGGAGCGAAGACCCTGCCCAGTTTGTGATTGGTGCTTTGGCCCCGGCCAATGTTCAATCGATCGTGGTGGACGAAGAAAAGCACGCCATGGACGTCGTGGTAGACGAAGAAAACCTGGCCATTGCGATTGGTCGTGGCGGTCAAAACGTCCGCTTGGCTTCTGATCTCACGGGTTGGAAAATCAACATCATGGACGCGGCTGAATCTGCGCAAAAGCAAGCCGAAGAGACCACCGGCATCCGTCAGTTGTTCATGGAAAAACTGGATGTGGACGAAGAAATTGCTGACATCTTGATCGGCGAAGGTTTCGCCAGTCTCGAAGAAGTGGCCTACGTGCCTATTCAAGAGATGTTGGAAATCGAGAGTTTCGACGAAGACACCATCAACGAGTTACGCACGCGCGCCAAAGACGCATTGCTGACCCTTGAGATTGCGCGTGAAGAGAGCGTTGAAGACGTTTCTCAGGATTTGCGTGACCTGCCAGGCTTGACGCCTGAGCTGATTTCAAAGCTGGTTGAAGCGGGTATCCAAACCCGTGACGATTTGGCTGACTTGGCCACCGATGAACTGTCTGAGATCACTGCTCAAACAGCTGAAGAGGCGACCACCCTGATCATGAAAGCCCGCGAACATTGGTTCGCTGGCCAGGCCTGAAGTCTGATGGAGGCTTGAACAAAATTATGTCCAGTACCACTGTTGCCGAGTTCGCAAATGAACTCAAAAAATCTGCCGACGTTCTTCTTGATCAATTGCGATCAGCTGGCGTTGCCACAAACTCCGTGAGTGACACGCTCACGGATGCGGACAAACAAAAATTGCTGAGCTTTTTGCAAGTCAGTCACGGAACCGTGACCGGTGACCGCAAAAGAATCACACTGGTCAAAAAATCAACCAGTGAAATCAAGCAAGCTGACGCTTCGGGCAAAGCCCGTACGATCCAGGTCGAGGTGCGCAAAAAGCGCACTTTGATCAAGCGGGATGATGAGCAAGCGGATGAATCGTCCACCGAAGAGTCTTCGGCGCCCCAAGTCGACCATGCCGATTTGGCCAAACGTGAAGAAGAGGCTCGTCGGCAAGCCGAGTTGATCCAGCGCCAGGAAGAAGAGCTGGCTGAAAAACGGCGTTTGCGTGAAGAGCAAGAAGCCAAGCAAAAGCAAGAACTGGCTGCGCAAGAGGCCAAAGCGATTGCTGAAGCCAAGGCCTTGGCTGAATCTGTAGCGCAAGCCGCAGCAAAAGCCGCACAACAGGCCCCGGTGATCAAGCCACAGTTGAGCCGTCAAGAGCGTGAACAACTCGCTCGTGCCGAAGCTGCCAGCATCAACGCATCAGCACAAATCAAACATGCACCTGCAAACCCCGCTGTTTCAGCTGAATCGTTAGCAGCAAGCAAAGCTGCTCAGCAAGCTGAAATGGCGGCGGTCAAAGCGGCTGAACAAGCTGAAATCGCTGCGGCCAAAGCCAAATCAGAACAAGATGCCCGCCAAGCCGCTGCTCAAAAAGCGGCAGCAGACTCCAAGGCCAGGGCCGATGAGGAAACTGCACGCGCTTTGGACTTGGATTCACGACGTCGAAAAGCATTGGCAGAGGCTGAAGCCATTCGCAACATGATGAACGCACCCAAAAGGGTGTTGGTTGCCAAGAAAGAAGAGCCCAAAGTCGAGCCCAAAGCTGCTGTCAAAGGCACTTTGCACAAACCAGCTGGAACGCCCGCTCCAAGTTCACGCAATGCTGCTGCACCAGCGTCTGCGCCAGCAGCGCCCGTGGGTGTCAACAAAGAGGTCAAATCGGCCAAATTGTCCTCCAGTTGGGCTGGAGACCCGGCCAAAAAGAAAGCCATTCCAACGCGAGGTGATACCAGTGGTGGCGTGGGTCGCAACAACTGGCGCACCGGTCCTCGTGGTCGCAGGGGCAATGAACGCGACCGCGATGAGGGTCACAACCAGCAGGCGGCGGTTGAAGTGCGTGTTCTTGAAGTTCACGTGCCAGAGACCATTACGGTGGCAGAGTTGGCCCACAAAATGGCCATCAAAGCTTCCGAGGTCATCAAGCATTTGATGAAACTGGGTCAAATGGCCACCATGAACCAGCCTTTGGACCAAGACACTGCCATGATCGTGGTGGAAGAAATGGGGCACAAAGCAGTGATCGCGGCGCTGGACGATCCAGAAGCTTTCACTGACGATGAAGTGTTGGATCAACATGCTGAATCCTTGCCGCGAGCGCCAGTGGTGACTGTCATGGGTCACGTTGATCACGGTAAGACCTCGCTTCTTGATTACATCCGACGCGCCAAAGTGGCATCGGGAGAAGCTGGTGGCATCACGCAGCACATTGGTGCTTACCACGTCGAAACTCCCCGTGGCATGATTTCTTTTCTGGACACGCCGGGTCACGAGGCCTTTACCGCCATGCGTGCCCGTGGCGCACAAGCCACCGACATCGTTATTCTGGTGGTGGCCGGTGACGACGGTGTCATGCCGCAAACCAAAGAAGCGATCAAGCACGCAAAAGCCGCTCGAGTGCCAATCGTGGTGGCCATCAACAAGATGGACAAGCCCGATTCAAACATCGAGCGGGTGCGTGCCGAATTGATTGCTGAAGAAGTTGTGCCAGAAGAGTTCGGTGGTGAATCGCCCTTTGTATCTGTTTCTGCAAAAACCGGCATGGGCATTGATGATTTGCTCGAGCAAGTGCTCTTGCAAGCTGAGGTGCTTGAATTGAAAGCGCCAGTGAAAGCTGCAGCCAAGGGTCTTGTCATCGAAGCACGTTTGGACAAAGGCCGTGGTCCTGTGGCCACCATCCTGGTGCAGTCTGGTACTTTGAATACCGGCGACGTGGTCCTGGCGGGACAGACCTTTGGTCGGGTTCGTGCCATGCTGGACGAAAACGGTGCTGCCATCAAGTCTGCGGGCCCATCGATTCCAGTCGAAATTCAGGGTCTCACAGAAGTGCCGCAAGCCGGTGATGAATTCATGGTCATGGGTGACGAACGCCGTGCCCGAGAGATCGCTACCTACCGTGCTGGCAAGTTTCGCAACACCAAACTGGCCAAGCAGCAGGCGGCTAAGCTTGAAAACATGTTCACCGACATGTCGGCGGGTGAAGTCAAGATGCTGCCCATCATCATCAAGGCCGACGTACAAGGTTCGCAAGAGGCCCTGGGTGCTTCATTGCTCAAGCTGTCCAACGAAGAAGTCAAAGTTCAACTGGTTTATTCCGGTGTGGGTGGCATCAGTGAATCTGACATCAACTTGGCCATCGCGTCCAAGGCCATCGTGATTGGTTTCAACGTTCGTGCCGATGCTGGAGCGCGTAAAACAGCTGAAGGCAATGGTGTTGACATTCATTACTACAACATCATTTATGACGCTGTGGATGAACTCAAGGCCGCCATGTCGGGCATGTTGGCTCCTGAACAGCGCGAAGAAATCATGGGCATGGCCGAAATCCGGACCGTGTTCGTGGCTTCCAAGATCGGTACTGTCGCAGGCTGTATGGTCACCTCGGGTCAAGTCACCCGCAGCGCCAAGTTCCGTTTGCTGCGCGACAACGTGGTCATTTACACCGGTGAACTCGATTCGCTCAAGCGCCTCAAGGATGACGTGCGCGAAGTCAAAGAAGGCTTCGAGTGCGGTATCAAGCTCAAGAACTACAACGACATCAAAGAAGGCGATTACCTCGAATTCTTCGACGTCAAGGAAATTGCGAGAACGCTCTAAATGGTGCGTCGAAAGCAGTCCTCTGTGCCCAACCGCGGTTTCCGCGTGGCCGACCAGATCCAGCGGGATCTGGCCGAGTTGATTGCGCGCGAGTTAAAAGACCCGCGCGTGGGCATGGTCACGATCAATGCCATTGAGGTCACGCCCGATTACGCGCACGCCAAGGTTTTCTTCAGTGTCTTGACCGGCAATCCGGAAGAGGCCACCGAAGGTTTGAATGCAGCGGCTGGTTTTCTGCGCAATGGTTTGTTCAAGCGTTTGCACATCCACACCGTGCCGACTTTGCACTTTTTGTTTGACCAGACCACGGAGCGTGCATCCGACATGAATGCACTGATTGCCAAGGCCGTGTCGTCTCGCGCCCAGGAGGACTGAGCATGAACGCGCCACGCACCAGGGTGCAGCGGCGCCCTGTGCACGGGGTGCTCTTGCTCGACAAACCGCTGGGTCTTTCCAGCAACCAGGCTTTGCAAAAGGCCAAATGGTTGCTGCGGGCTGAAAAAGCGGGCCACACCGGCACGCTCGATCCCTTGGCCACTGGTGTGTTGCCTTTGTGTTTTGGTGCAGCCACCAAGTTCAGCCAGCAGCATCTGGATGCCGACAAGACCTACGAGACCACGGTGCGTCTGGGTTTGAAAACCAGCACGGCCGATGCCGAGGGTGAAGTGATTTCTGTCCGAGAAGTGTCATGCAGTGCCGGTAAAGTGGTTGAAGTTTTGGACCTGTTCATGGGACCGATCAGCCAAGTGCCGCCGATGCACAGCGCCTTGAAGAAGGACGGCAAGGCTTTGTACGAATATGCCCGCGAGGGCGAAACCATTGAACGCGATGCGCGCAACGTGGTGATTCATGACCTGGATTTGCTGGACATGCAGCTGCAAGGCGATGCGCCTTTTTTGCGTTTGCGTGTGCGGTGCAGCAAAGGCACCTACATCCGCACCCTGGGCGAAGACATCGCCGAGGCATTGGGTTGTGGAGGTCACTTGAGCGCCTTGCGCCGCGTGGTCACTGGGCCTTTTGAAGAGCTGCAATGCGTGACGCTTGCAGCACTGGAGAGCATGGATGAGATTCAGCGGCTGGCTGCTTTGCATCCTGTTGAAGTGCTGCTGCCGGGCTACACCGAGGTGGGTCTGGACCGCGAGAACGCGGGGAAATTTTTGAACGGGGTGCGCAGACACGGCCCTTGGGATGATTGTGATCAAGTCGTGGTGTATGGAGACCATCCTCGTGCCTTGCTGGGAACAGCAGTGGTGCAAGACGGCGAATTGATTCCGGGTCGATTGTTGAGCCCGATCGAAATTCAACAGATTTTGGAAAAATCACCTGCCTCCGAGCCGTTGCTGGCCGAGCAGGTTTAAAGGAAGAGAAAGCATGACCAAGCAAATCCGCAACATCGCCATCATCGCCCACGTTGACCATGGCAAAACCACCATGGTGGACCAACTGCTTCGCCAGTCGGGCACCTTTGCTGACCACGAGAAAATCGTGGACACCGTGATGGACAACAACGCCATCGAACGCGAGCGTGGCATCACCATTTTGGCCAAGAACTGCGCCGTGAGCTGGGAAGGCACCCACATCAACATCGTCGACACCCCCGGTCACGCGGACTTCGGTGGAGAAGTGGAACGCGCTTTGTCCATGGTCGACGGTGTGGTGCTGTTGATCGACGCACAAGAAGGCCCCATGCCTCAGACCCGCTTCGTGACCAAGAAAGCCTTGGCTTTGGGCCTCAAGCCCATCGTTGTGGTGAACAAGGTCGACAAGCCCGGCGCCAACCCCGACAAAGTGGTCAACGCCGCTTTTGACCTGTTCGACAAACTCGGTGCGAACGACGAGCAGCTGGACTTCCCCGTGGTGTACGCCTCCGGCATCAACGGCTGGACATCATTGGAAGAGGGCGCACCCGGTGAGCAGTGGGGCCCCGACATGTCGGCCCTGTTCAACACCGTGCTCAAGCACGTGCGCCCCCAACAAGGTGACCCAGCAGCGCCTTTGCAATTGCAAATTTCTGCGCTCGACTTTTCGACCTTCGTGGGCCGCATTGGCGTGGGCCGCATCAGCCAAGGCACCATCAAGCCGCAAATGGATGTGGTGGTCATGGAAGGCCCGGACGGCAAGTCCATCAAAGGCCGCGTCAACCAGGTGCTCAAGTTCCAAGGTCTTGACCGTGTCCAAGCCACCGAAGCTGGACCTGGCGACATTGTCTTGATCAACGGCATTGCCGATCTGAACATTGGCGTGACCGTGACCGATGTGGCCAACCCCGCACCGCTGCCCATGCTGAAGGTGGACGAACCCACGCTGACCATGAACTTCTGCGTGAACACCAGCCCCTTGGCTGGTCGTGAAGGCAAGTTCGTCACCAGCCGTCAAATCTGGGACCGTCTGCAAAAAGAACTGCAACACAACGTGGCGCTGCGCGTCAAAGAAACCGACGAGGAAGGTATCTTTGAAGTCATGGGCCGTGGTGAATTGCACCTGACTATTCTTTTGGAAAACATGCGCCGTGAAGGCTACGAGATGGCGGTTTCAAAGCCTCGCGTGGTGTTCCGTGATGTGAACGGCGAGCGCCATGAGCCTATCGAGTTGGTGACAGCCGACATCGAAGAAACCCACCAAGGCGGCGTGATGCAAGCCCTGGGTGAGCGCAAGGGCGAGCTGGTCAACATGGAACCCGATGGCCGTGGCCGTGTCCGTCTGGAATACCGCATTCCTGCCCGTGGCCTGATCGGTTTCACCAACGAATTCCTGAACTTGACCCGTGGCTCAGGCCTGATCTCCAACATCTTTGACAGCTACGAGCTGCACAAAGGTGACATTGGCGGTCGCAAGAACGGCGTTTTGATCTCCATGGACGACGGAGAAATCTTCACCTACGCCCTGGGCAAGCTGGACGACCGTGGCCGCATGTTCGTCAAGGCGAACGATCCGGTGTACGAAGGCATGATTGTGGGCATCCACAGCCGTGACAACGACCTGGTGGTCAACGCCACGCGCACCAAGCAGCTGACCAACTTCCGCGTTTCCGGCAAGGAAGACGCGATCAAGATCACGCCGCCAATTGACCTGACACTGGAATATGGCGTCGAATTCATCGAGGACGACGAGCTGGTCGAAATCACGCCCAAGAGCGTTCGTCTGCGCAAGCGTTTCCTTAAGGAAAGCGACCGCAAGCGCAACAAGTGATCGTCTGATCCATCATGCGCATGACGCACGGCATGGCCGTTTGGACCATGGTGGGCTGCACTGTCCTGTGGTCCATGGCTGGGGTGGTGACACGGCACTTGGAGGAAGCTCGCAGCTTTGAAGTCACCTTCTGGCGCAGCTTTTTCACCGTCGTATCCCTCTTGATCATTTTGCCTTTGTGGCAGGGCAGAGGGGTGTGGTCTCGCTTGCCTTGGCGCAATCGGTATTTTTGGCTGTCGGGCTTGTGTTGGTGCGTCATGTTCACCGCTTTCATGGTGGCCCTGACGCTTACGGCGGTAGCCAATGTTTTGATCACCATGGCCGTGGGGCCGTTGTTCACCGCCTTGTTCACTCGCGTTTTTTTGCGTCACCAATTGCCTTTGCGCACCTGGGTGGCCATTGTGTTGGCCGGGATCGGAATTGGCTGGATGTATGGCACCCAATTGAGCTTGGGCGACCCGAATTTTCTAATGGGCTCCCTAGTGGCATTGTGTGTGCCCATCGCGGGCGCCGTGCAGTGGACCTTGGCGCAAAAAAGCCAAAGCGATGGCCACAGTCTGGACTTGGTGCCCTCGGTGTTGTTGGGGGCCATTTTCTCCACTTTACTCACCTTGCCTTTGGCCATGCCGTTTCAAGCATCGGCTCACGACGTGGGCTTGCTCGCCACCTTGGGTTTGTTCCAGTTGGCCATACCCTGTGTGTTGTCGGTTATTTGCGTTCGGGTGCTCAAAGCCCCAGAGGCGTCCTTGTTGTGTCTGCTCGAAATCGTGTTTGGCATCGCCTTGGCTTGGTGGGGTGCCAACGAATCCCCACAAATGAGCGTATTGTTGGGTGGCTCCCTGGTCCTGGGGGCTTTGCTCATGAACCAATGGTTAGGCTGGAAACAAAACAATGTCTGATGTCATTGCACATATTGAAGGCCGTATCGGCTGCATCACCCTCAACCGCCCCAAGGCTTTGAACGCCCTGTCGCTGGACATGGTGCGGGCTTTGACCCGGGCTTTGCTCGATTGGCAAGCCAATCCCCAAGTGCTGGCGGTGGCGGTGCGGGGCACCGGCAAAGAAGGCCCATTTGGGGCTTTTTGCGCGGGTGGTGATATCCGCTTTTTTCACCAGGCGGCCACATCGGGCGACGCGTCATTGGGTGATTTTTTCACCGAAGAATACCGCCTGAACCACCTTATCCACACTTACAGCAAGCCCTACATCGCCTTCATGGACGGCATCGTCATGGGTGGCGGTATGGGCATCAGCCAAGGCGCGAGCGTGCGAGTGGTGACCGAGCGCACCAAGATGGCCATGCCCGAAACCAACATTGGATTGTTCCCGGATGTGGGAGGGGGCTATTTTCTGAGCCGCTGCCCGGGGCGTCTGGGCGAGTATCTGGGGCTAACAGGTCAGATGCTCAGCGGTGCCCAAGCAGTGGCCGCCAAGTTGGCCGACATTGCGCTGCCAAGCGGCATGCTCGAGCCTATTTGGCAAACATTAATCAGCAGCCCCTTTGAAAACGCCGAATCGGTGGAGCGCTGGGTGCTGGCCCAAGCGGGAGCGATAACACCTGAGAAACTGTCACCGCAACCGCAAATCGATGAAGTGTTTGGCTTGCCCAGCATCGCCGACATGTTGCTCAAACTGGAATCGGCCACCGATGAGTGGAGCCAGAAAACGGCACACGTCTTGCGCCACCGCTCGCCGTTGATGCTGCATGTGGTGCTGGAGCAAATCCGACGTGCCCGGCAAATGAGCTTGGCCGATGACTTGCGCATGGAGCGCGACATGGTCCACCACTGTTTCCACTTGCGCTCAGTGGCCGACAGCGACACCGTCGAAGGCATTCGCGCCCTGGCTGTCGACAAAGACCACACGCCGAATTGGAAGCCTGCACGTGTGGAAGAGGTGGATCTGTCGGAAGCCGCCCGTTTCTTTGTGAGTCCCTGGCCTTCAGATCTCCACCCGTTGCGCGATTTGGCTTAATCCTGCAGGTCGGTGGCTTCAGCCCCGACATGTTGTAAGCGGCCCCGTGTCGGGGCTAAAGCCACCGACCTACAAACTGCCCTCTGAGATCAGTGACTCAGCGATCGCGGTGTCGGCTCTTCATGGCGCGTTCAACTTCGCGCTTGCCT
>JAIXOX010000134.1 GCA_027486555.1 Comamonadaceae bacterium | reverse complement strand
TGGGCTTTGTGGGAGCCCCGCCCTGGGGGCGAGGGGGGGGGGTGTGCGGGGGTGATCGCGACGGGGGCGTCGCTCCTACAGGGAGCTAGTCCTGCCCTGGGGCGATGTCTTTTGACTTTGTGGGAGCCCTGCCCTTGGGGCGATGGGTGGTGGTCTGCAAGGCTTTTCGCGACGGGGGCGTCGCTCCTACAGGGGGCTAGTCCTGCCCTGGGGCGATGTCATTTGGCTTTGTGGGAGCCCCGCCCTCGGGGCGATGGGGGGTGGTGTGCGGGGGTGATCGCGACGGGGGCGTCGCTCCTACAGGGGGGTGGAGGCCCACGGGGTTTGGGGCCCTACCAACAATCAGGTGGCCAGTTCGACTTGGTGGTGGTCTACCTGGACCAAGGTGGGGTGGCCCATGATTTGCAGGAGCACGGCCACGCGTTTGCTGGACACTTTTTGCACGATGCCTTCGAGGCCGCTCAGGGCGCTGTGTTTGAAGAGCACGGTTTGGCCGGCTTTGAGTTGGCTGATTTCGAGCAGGCTGGCGTTGTTGCGCAGGTGTTCGACTTGGCGGATGCGGTCGAGCAACTCCTCGTCGAGCGAGGCGGGCTCGAAGCCAAAGCGCACCAAGTTGTGAATGCCCTTGGTGCTGCGCACGACCGAGATGCTTTGGTTCTGGCTTTGGGGCCTGAAAAAGATGTACCGGGGAAACATGGGCTCAAACAGCTCAACCGGGCCGTTGGCTGTTTTTTTGTATTGCTTGTAAAGAGGCAGGTAGACCTCAAACGCTTGCTCTTGCAAGTTGTAAAGGGCAACTTTTTCGAGGCGGGGTTTGGTGCTGGCCAAGTACCAGCGTGAGGGTGTGGGCTGGTGTGGTTCGGACATAGGGATAGGGATAGCTTGCAAAGAATGTCAGATTTATTTTACGACACCCCCGTGTGCACCACAGGTCTCGAACACGACCATTACCTGCACAAAAGACAAAAAGCCTTGACTCAACGTCCTTTCACACCACTCTGAGCACAACTGACCCTTGCACCCATTCGACCCATGAACCGCAGCGGCTGATCACCTGTCGCCCAAAAGCCGATCAAAAAACTCTGGAATACGCACTTATATTGTGCAAATATTCAGAATTTCGCCATTTTATAGGTGCAAACCCCTGTAAATCAGCAAAATAGAAAAGTTACTCAATGTAACTTTTTCGTTGTTTTTGAAAAAAAATTTCGCAATAACTGCAAATGTCTTTTCTTTTAATGAATTTCTCATATCATCCGCACACCGTCAACCTAACCTTACACACACGCCATCATGCAACTCAATCAAACCGACATTGACTTTCTCTTTGCCCAGTTGACCCTGCCAGGCAACGATCCCCGCAACGCGCCCCTGGGCACCGTGCTTGATCCAACAGGTATTCGTGACGTTAATGGCATTGGCAACAACGTGCTCAACCCCACTTGGGGCGCTGTTGATCAACCCTTTGTGCGCTTGACCAACACCACAGGCAGCAATGCAACGCCTGCCACCTCCCCCAGCCAGTTGAATGGAACGCCCACGACACCGGTGTCCAGCTCAGGCCCTGCAACTGGTTCTGCAACCCCTGGCCCCGCAACACCTAACACCTCCACTCCCGTCACCGGTGTTAACAACGGCAATTTGTACACACAAGCCACCGTGGTTGACGGCTCACCCCGTGTGATCAGCAACATCGTGGCCAACCAAAGCCCAGAAGCCTTGGCCGCCATTGGTTATGTGACCACCGGCGAGCAAAAGCTGGCCATTTTGGACAACCCAGCTCTGACACCCGAAGGCCGTACAAACCCCTTCACTGGTGCGGCCAACCCCCTGCCTACCAGCGCCTTAACCGCCATGTTTGGTCAGTTTTTTGACCACGGCCTGGATTTGGTCCACAAGGGCGCCAATGGCCGCGTGATTGTTCCTCTGGCTGCAGATGATCCGCTTTTCAATCCTTTAGTGCCTGCTTTTGACACTGTCAACCCGAACAACCCGACCAATCGCACCAACACCAACTTGATGCACGCATCGCGTACGAACATCATTCAAGTGGGCATTGGCGCCGTCAGCACCGACAGCCTGATCACTGCTTTGGGCCTGACCAACAACGTGCTCGACACAGCCGCCCCCACAGTCACTGGCACGGTCAATGTGACCAACTCCGGCGCTGGCGGTGTGTTGATGCTCAACAACGTGGCCATCAACATTGCGGCCAACCAAAACTTGACCGCTGTGGTTGCAGCCATCGAAGCCCAAAAGGGCTTGACCGGTGTGACCGCCACGCAAGACGCAGGCAAGCTGGTCCTCACCGCCCCTGGCAACCAAAGCGTCAACACGGTGTCGCCTTTCATTGACTTGAGCCAGTCTTATGGTTCAAGCCCCAGCCACACGGTGTTTTTGCGCGAATACGAAGCGAACGGCGTGGTCACAGGCAATTTGGTCAGCGGTGTTGACGGTGGCATGGCCACTTGGGCCGACATCAAAGCCAACGCCGAACTGATTGGCATCACCCTGAAAGACATGGACGTTCTGGACATTCCAGAAGTGCGTTTCTTGAGCAACTTGGCTGGTGGCGATGGCTTCTTGGTCAATGGTCAAGCCTGGTTGGTCGCACGCGACCTGACCACTGGCGCGGTTTTCTATGTGCAAAACAGCGACTTGACGGTCACCCAGACCGTTTTGAACGCAGCTGGCAACGTGGACGCCACAGCAAACTTGTCGAACCTGCGTCTGCAAACCATCGGCCACGCTTTCCTGGACGACATTGCCCACACAGCAGGCCCCGTCAGCTCCCGTGGTGCGGTTTTGACAGCCGATGGCGACTCGGTCGTCAATGGTGACTTGAATGGCAACGGCGTGATTGACAACGGCGAGACAGCCAATGTTGCCAACACCTTTGACAACGAACTGCTCGACAAGCACTTTATCGCTGGCGACGGCCGCAGCAACGAAAACATCGGCTTGACCGCTATCCATGACGTGTTTCACTCTGAACACGCCCGCGTGCTGGCACAGATCAAGACCTTCTTGACACCTGCAGCCAACAACATGATGACGGACTCTCATGGCAACCTCTGGACCGGCGAAATGCTGTTCCAAGCGGCCAAGCTGGTCACCGAAATGGAATACCAGCACTTGGTGTTTGGCGAGTTTGTGCGCAAGCTCAGCCCCAACATCACGGCTTTTGCAGGCTACGACGTCACCATCGACCCCGCCATCAGCGCCGAGTTTGCCCACGCGGTTTACCGTTTTGGCCACTCCATGCTGACCGAAACCGTGGCCATGCAAAAGTTTGACGCCAATGGCAAGGCCATCCCTGATGCTGTGGCCAACGGCGCGGCATTTGCCGTGACTGCAGGCTCTGACGCCCTGACCCTGACTTTGGATGTGGCTCACGGCTTGCGCATTGGCAACTTTGTGGACTTGTCGGGCATCACCGCCACATTGGGTGGCCTGACCGCTGACAAACTCAACGGCAGCTTCAAAGTCATCGAAGTCAAAACCGACAATCAACTGGTGTTGGAACTGGTCAACAAGGCCACCGCCGATGCGACTGCCACCAACGCCACCACAGGCTTGACCGCGGTAAAAGCTGGCTTGACCGGTGACCTGGGTCTGATCGAAGCCTTCTTGAACCCCGCGTCTTACAGCCACACCACGGCCGGTGAATTCGCTTTGGGCGGTTCACAGCAAGTGGGCAACGGCATTGACATTTGGGTGACCGATGCGCTGCGCAACAACCTGGTGGGTCTGCCTTTGGACTTGGCCACTTTGAACATTGTGCGCGGTCGCGACAGCGGCATGCTGTCTTTGAACGGCGTGCGTGCAGAACTCTATGCCGCAGGTGTTGTCAACCTCAAGCCCTACACCAACTGGACAGAGTTCAACGACAACCTGATGCACAAAGAGACCTTGGTCAACTTTGTGATGGCCTATTCACGCGATGCGGTGCTGACAACGTTTGGTGGCAACGCCGATGTCACTTATTGGAACGGTCTGCAAACCAGCGACAGCGCCCTGTATGCCACCAAGCTGCGTGCAGCAGCCAATGCAGCCATTCTGGATGGCGCGTTCATGACCTACGACCAAGGCTTCAATTCAATTGACTTCTGGTTGGGTGGTTTGGCCGAAACGGCAGTCCCTGGCGGCATGTTGGGCAGCACCTTTGACTTCATCTTTGCCATGCAAATGGTCAAGCTGCAAAACGCCGACCGTTTCTATTACTTGAACCGTTTGGGCGGCACCAACATGCTGGCCGAAATCGAAGCTCAGCTGTTCGCGGACATCGTGATGCGCAACACAGGCACAGAAAACCTGTACAACGACATCTTCTCGGTGCCTGACAAAACCGTGTTCCTGGAAGACCCCACACAGCGTGTGTTCAACTTTGCACTCGACTTGGCTGCTCCAGCCAACCGTGTCAGCGCGACAGACATCAACGGCAACACCGTCCAAGTCAGCACCGCAGGTTGGGTCAAAAATGCCAATGGTTCATGGACTTTCCATGGCAACCCTGGCGACTACCTCGATGCGCGTGGCGTGCTCAATGCCAACGGCACAGGCAACGCCAGTGAAGTGATTGCAGGCTACGACGACCCCACACCGGGTGTGGGCGACCAAATCAACGCCGGTGGCGGCAACGACACTGTGTGGGCCAAGGGCGGTCAAGACACGGTCGAAGGCGGCAAGGGCAACGACTTCTTGCACGGTGGCGATGGCAACGACACCATCACCGACACCCAAGGCGATGACCTGCTGTGGGGTGAGGTTGGCGATGACTTGCTCAACGCTGGATCGGGCCTTGACCAGCTGTTCGGCGGCCAAGGCAACGACACGATTTATGGCGGCACCGAAGCCGACGTGATCGAAGGCGGCACCGGCGATGACCTGATTTATGGTGACACCGGCTCGGTGCCTTCCCCCATTGCCGACCTCAGCGGTGCCGACCTGATTGCAGGCGGCGAAGGCAACGACACCATCTACGGTGGCGGTGGCGACGATTTGATCGACGGCGGCGAAGGCAACGACGTGATGAACGGCGGTGCTGGCTTTGACGCGATGACCGGCGGCTTTGGCGACGACTTGTTCGTGATGGACGCTTCTGACACAGGCGTGGGCAACGGCATGGACGGCGGCATGGGCTATGACACCGTGGACTACTCGGCCAGCAATGGTCAGGTCTTGGTGCTCAATGGTCCCGTGGTGGGCGTGAGTGTCAACATGAGCGTTCCCAACTTGGCCACGGCCATCCCGGGTGATGCCTTGGCTGACATTGAAGCCATGATCGGCACACGCTTCAACGACACCCTGGTCGGCGGCGCAGCCATCATCAACGTTTACCAAACCGACCCCTTGACCGGTGCGTTCATTTTGTTCAATGGCGTGCGGGTTCTTGACCTGGCAGCCAGCACGCTCAACAGCGTGGGCTTTGACATTGCCAACGAGTTTGGTGACCCCGTGATTGGTGTGGACCCCTTGACCGGTGACCCCGTGTTGGTGGCTGAAAACGCCAACATCCAGGGCGGCGCTGGCAACGACATCGTCACTGGCGGTCAGGGCAACGACACCTTGGCAGGCGGCGCAGGCATTGACACCTTGAGTGGTGGCTTGGGCAACGACGTTTACGTGATCGACAGCGTGGGTGACGTGATCATTGAAGGCGTGGTGACCGACGTGTTGGGTGCTGTGGTGATTGACCCCTTGACCCTGTTGCCAACTCCAGAATTGGTGCAAGGCATTGACCGCATCGACACCACCTTGGCCACCTACAGCCTGAACGGCCAAACGGTGATCGAGAACCTCAAGTTCATCGGTACGGGCACATTCACCGGCACGGGCAACGCGTTGAACAACGTGATCACCGGTGGCGACGGCAATGACACCCTGAACGGTGGCGGAGGTGCCGACACCATGGTGGGTGGCCTTGGCAATGACACTTACACCCTCGATGCAGCTGACGTGTACACAGAAGCCGTGGGTGGCGGCATTGACACGATGTTGTCGAACGTGACGACTGTGCTGGACTTTGCCAACATTGAAAACCTGACCTTGGGCGGCAACAACAACGTCAACGGGACGGGCAACATTCTTGACAACGTTTTGACGGGCAACGGCAGCAACAACGCTTTGCGCGGCGATGCGGGTGCAGACACCTTGATTGGTGGCAACGGCGTGGACACCTTGACCGGTGGTTCAGGCAACGACGTGTTCCGATTTTCTGCAGGTCAAAGTGGAACAGCCGCCAACGCCCGTGACCTGATCACCGACTTTGTGCGCAGCCAGGACAAGATTGACTTCTCGTCTTACACCACGCCTTTGACTTTGCTGGCCGCAGGCACCACAGCCTTCACCGCGCTCAATCAGGTGAGGGTCACGACTGCCAACGGTCAAACATTGGTGTCGATCAACAGCCAAGGCAACAACAACACCGACATGACCATTGCACTGACTGGCACCCATGCCCTGACGGTGGATGATTTTGTGAACGTGGTCAGTCCTGGAGCCAACAACCCGAACAACCCGAACAACCCGAACGCGCCAGTTGATACCTCGTTGATCACGACGCCCCAAACTTTGGGCAACGCCGCTTCCACCGTGGCACTGACACTGGCTGGCGGAACGGCCAACGACACACTGATCGGCGGCACAGCGGCAGATGCCTTGAACGGCAATGCTGGCAACGACAGCCTGACCGGTAACGCGGGCAACGACGCTTTGTTTGGCGGTGCGGGCACCGACACCCTGTTGGGCAATGCGGGCAACGACACCTTGAGCGGTGGTGCAGGTGCCGACACCCTGACCGGTGGTGCAGGTGCAGACCGTTATGTGTTCGACTCGGCTTTGGACGGCACGGTGGATTCGATCACCGACTTCAACGATGGCCAAGCCGGTGAGGTGATTGCACTGAGCCGCGCGGTGTTCACGGCGCTGGGCAACTTGACACCAGGCAGCACCTTGGCAAACGCCAACTTTGTAAGGGGTGCGGCAGCCGTTCAGATCGATGACTTCGTGATCTACAACCGCGACACAGGTCAGATTTTCTACGACGCAGACGGCAGCAATGCCGCCATCAACCAAGTGTTGATTGCGACGGTGACGGCGGGCCTGAACTTGAACCGTACCGACTTTGTTGTGATTTAAACCTTTAGTTCTCCGTCGACAGGCACTGGGATGCTCACGCCTTCCAGTGCCTTTTTTCGGTTTTAACCGATCCCTCATGGCCATGAAACCCAAAATGAACTCTCCGTTGAACATGCGTCGCCAGTGGGCGACTTTGTCGTTTGCACTTGCCAGCACGCTGGGGGCTGCCTGTGCGCAGGCCCAAACGCCGGCTGCACCCCTGAATTTTGATGAGGCACTGCGCATTGCAGTGGCCACGCACCCCACCGTTGTCAGCCGCCGCAACGACATGCAGGCCGCCAATGCGCGCCTGGACGCCGCGATGCGCCAGCGCTATCCGGGCTTTCAGGCCCAGACCGGCAAAGACTCGTCAGGCAGTGACGTCAGCACGATGCGTTTGGAAAGAACACTTTGGAATGGCGGGCGCACTGCGGCCGACATTGAAGCGGCCGAAGCCGGCATTCGCTCCAGCAGCGCCTCGGTGGTTTTGGCCCAGCAAGAAATCATGGGCCGCGTGATCACGGCCTTCACCGATTTGGGGCGTGTCAGAACGCGCCAATTGGTGGCGCAATCGAACGTGCTGGAACACGAACGCCTGGCCGCCCTGATTGGCCGCCGCGTCGAAAGCCAAATCAGCCCCATGAGCGATGGCACCATGGCCAACGCCCGCTTGGCACAGGCCCGCGCCGAACTCAACCAACTGAGCGCCTTGGCCGAACGCGCTCAATCGAGCTTGACCCAAGCCTTGGGCAAGCCCGTGACCGAGATTCAAACGCCCAATTTTCCCGACCTGTCGGGCACCAACGACTTTTTGATTCGACAAAAAGCCCTGGACTACGCTCCCGCTTTGCGCCGCCTCAATGCCGAAGAGGCCGTGCTGACCGCCGACATTGCGTCGCGCAAAAGTGCTTTGTGGCCGCAACTCAAACTGCGCGCTGAAAAGAACACGGGCGGCGCAGTCAGCAAGTCGCAGGTGTATGTGACCCTGGATTACCAAACCGGCGCGGGCTTTGCTGCCCAAGCGCAAATCCAGGAAGGCTTTGCCAAGCTCGACAGCCTGCGCGCTTCCAAAGAAGCGGCCGAGCGCGATGCATTGGAAACCATCAATGCCGACTTGGCCGATTTGAAATCGCAGCAAATGCAGCTCAAAGATTTGCGCGACCAAGTGGCCGCCACCACCGAGGTGTTTGACTCTTCGATTCGCCAGTATTCGGTGGGCCGCAAAACCTGGGTGGATGTGCTCAACGCGCAGCGAGAAGTGTCGCAATCGCGCTACGCCCAAGCCGATGCCGAATGGGGTTATTTGCGCTCGGCCATGCGTGTCAATTTGTCCACAGGTGACTTGAATCCCGAATCCATGGACAAAGAGTCCACGACAGCAAAACAATGATTTCTTCTTCCAATGCAGACACGAAAACACCGGCCAATTTGGCCGACCCACTTTCGCAGTCCTTAACCCGTTTGGCTTCGATGCAAGGGCACGCTGTGCCTTGGCATCGGTTTGCCATGATGTCGCAAACCCTGGACGGCGCGCCCATTGCCGACCTGGATTTGGCAGACAAGGCGATTGAACTTTGGCGTGCCCGTTTTCCGGCCGCCGACATTTTTGATGCCGATTTTCCACTCAAGCCCTCAGACGCTCCGGCGCTGTGGGTGACCGATGTGGGCAACGATTTGGCCCAGCAATCGGTGTTGGTGGTGTGCGGCATGGTCTCGACCGGTGCTTTGACCTGCGTCGATGCCGAGGGCAAACCCGTGAACCTGAGCGCTGCCGATGCGGCCAAAGGCCGCGTGCTGGTCTTGCGCACCGACGAACCGTTGGCCAGTGCCCAAGACACCGCCACCGGCGCACACGACCTGGGCGCAGACACCAGCCCGGTCAAGCGCCGCTCGGCCAAGCAGTGGTTTCGCTACGCCATTGCCAAACGCTGGCGCAGCTTTGCCGAAGGCGCTTTGAGCACGGTCACCGTGAACGTCATTGCGCTGGGCTCGTCGTTTTACAGCATGCAGGTGTATGACCGCGTGGTGCCCACACAAGGGTTTTCTACGCTGTGGGTGCTCACGGTGGGTGTGCTCATGGCCATTGTGTTGGAGTTGGTGATGCGCCAAGTGCGCAACCGCTTGGTCGAAAACGCCTGCAAAGCCATTGACGAAGAACTGTCGGGTGTGTTTTTTGGCCACGCGCTGGCCATTCGCATGGACCAGCGGCCCCGCACCGTGGGCACGTTTGCAGCCCAAATTCGGCATTTCGAGATGGTGCGCAACTTCATGACCTCGTCCACCCTGTTCATCTTTGCCGACGCGCCGTTTGCTTTGATGTTTGTGGTGGTGATTGCCATGATTGCGGGTCCGGTGGCGGTGGTGCCCTTGATCTTCATTCCGATCTCGATTTTGGCCGGTCTGGCTTTCCGCTCCAAGCTGGCCAAGCTGACCGAACTGCACATGCAGGAATCCAACCGCAAAAACGGATTGCTGATCGAGGCCATTGACGGCATCGAGTCGGTCAAAGCCGCTGGTGCCGAATGGAAGATGCTCGACCGTTGGCGTGCACTAACCCACTTGTTGGGGCGCGACGAACTGGCCATCAAGAACATCACCAACTTTTCGACCAACCTGACCCAAACCCTGCAGCAGCTGAGTTATGTGGGCTTGATGGCCGCTGGGGTGTATGCCATCAACGAGGGCAACTTGACGGTAGGCGGCTTGATTGCCTGCACCATCATCAGCGGCCGTGCCTTGAGCCCGATTGCGCAAATTTCGGGACTGATGGTGCAGTGGCAACAATCACAAACGGCGCTGCGCGGTCTGGACGCCATCATGGCCATGCAGCCCGACAGCTTGCCCGGCGAGCGCCGCATGGTGCCCGAGCGGTGCATGGGCAATTTGAAGGTGCAGCAGCTGAGCTTTGGCTACAGTGCCGAAACCCCCGCCTTGACACTGGAGAACTTGAACATCTCCAACGGCGAACGTGTGGCCATTTTGGGCGCGGTAGGTTCGGGCAAAACGTCCTTGATCAAGGCTTTGTCGGGTTTGTACAAACCTGCCGAGGGCCGCGTGTTTTTGGACAACGTGGACATGAACAACCTCGCCCCCGAGTTTGTGCGCGAACACATTGGCTATTTGCCCCAAGACGTGCGCCTGTTCCAAGGCACTTTGCGCGAGAACCTGGCGCTGGGTCTGCCCTCGCCCACCGACGAGCAAATCATGCAGGCGGCACGCATCACGGGGCTCGACAAGTTATTGGGCACTCACTCCAAAGGCTTGGGCATCGAGATTTCTGAGGGCGGCCGTGGCTTGTCAGGCGGACAGCGCCAACTGGTGGGCTTGACCCGCCTGGTGCTGGCCCAGCCGCGCATCATGCTGCTCGATGAACCGACCGCCTCGATGGACCCGCAGCTCGAAGAACAAGTGGCCGAACGCGTGTTTGGCACCCGACCCAACGACACAACCCTGGTAGTGGTTACTCACAAACCAGCCATGCTGCGCTACTTCAGCCGAATCATCATTTTGGACAAAGGCAAAGTGGTTGCTGATGGCCCAAGAGACGAGATTTTGAAGCGTCTGCGTGACACGCAAGCCCAACTCCAACTGCAACGACAAGCCGCCGTGAACGCCCAAGGCCCCACCGGCCAAGGCCAAACCACCGCAACCCAAGCAAGCTGAATATGAGCCGTCAAAGAAAAATTCTCTCTTACAACCAGCCGCAAGGTGAATCCGCCATCTTGATGCGCATGGGGGTGTGGGGCAGCATCTTGGTGGTGGGTCTGTTTTTTGCTTGGGCTTACTACGCCGAGATTGACCAGATCACCCGCGCCCAAGGCCAGATCATTCCCAGCAGCCGCACACAAATCATTCAGGCCCCCGATGGCGGCGTGATTGAAAAGCTGCTGGTGCGTGAAGGTGCCGAAGTCGACCGGGGCGAACTGCTGGTGCGCTTTGACCAAACCAAAGCCGAAGCCAGTTACCGCGAAGCCGAATTCAAAGTGGCGGGTCTGAGCGCCACCGTGGCACGTTTGCGCTCGGAGGTGTTTGGTGGCGAGCCGATTTTTAAACCCGAAACCCTGCTGTTTCCGGAGTTCAGGCAAAACCAGACCGATTTGCTGCGCAAACGCCGCGAGAGCCTGGAGTCTGAAATTCGCGCCATTGAACGCATGAAAGTGCTGGCCCAACGCGAACTGGACATGACCAAGCCCTTGCTCAAAACCGGTGACGTGAGCATGGCCGAAGTGCTGCGCCTGGAGCGATTGGTGGCCGAGCAAGAAGGCCAGATCACCAACCGCACCAACAAGTACCAGCAAGACAGCCAGTCGGAGCTGAACAAAATGGAGGAAGACTTGGCCGGGGCCAAAGAATCCTTGATTCAGCGCAAAAACCTGTTGGACAACACCGAGCTGCGCGCCCCCGTCAACGGCACGGTGAAAAACGTGCGCGTGACCACGCGAGGTGGCGTGCTGCGCCCGGGCGACGAGTTGATGCAAATCGTGCCGGTGGACGACGCGCTGATTGTGGAAGCCAAGGTCAAGCCCTCGGACGTGGCGTTTTTGAAGCCCGACCAAGACGTGGTCATCAAGATCGACGCTTACGACTACACGATTTACGGCTCTTTGGAAGGCAAGCTGACTTACATCAGCGCCGACACGCTCAATGAAGACGTGAAACAAGGCGAACAAGCCTATTACCGCGTGCAGGTCAAAACCGAGTCGCCTCGCTTTAACCGCCGCCCCAACGAAAACCTGCAGCTGCAACCAGGCATGACGGCCACGATTGAGATCAAAACAGGGGGCAACACGGTTTTGAAATACCTGCTCAAGCCGGTCATCAAAACGCTCAATGAGTCACTGGGGGAGAGATAAAAACAACAAATTCGCACAATTACCCAAAGATTTTGTTGATTTCAATGTCTTTGGTAAACTTTTCAAACTTAAACCCATTAGAGATCAAAAATGAAGAAAATCCTCGCTATTTGCTTGCCACTCGCTTTGCTCGCTGGCTGTGCTGCACCCGCCATCGGAGACAAACAAGGCGATGTGGCACCCCGCATCATCATCAAAAACGATGTGCGCACCTGGGACAACCCTGGCGCATTTGGTCCCGTGCCTGCCGAATTGCAAGCCAACGGCCAAAAGGTCTGTGAGACCCTGAACACCGAGCAGTACAAGCACGAAGTGCGCGGCTACCACGCCAAAGCAGAAAACCTGGAAGGCCAGCCTTTTGCAGGCGGTGGTTACTACTGCGTGCGCACCAACTGATTCATCCAGCCCAAACGCTGACCCATCCAACTCACCGATTAAACCAAAGCCATGACAAAACCCATGAACCCTGCCGCCGTGTCCGTGCAAGCCGCCAACACCGCCAATGGCGCACGCCTTGTGGCAGCCAAAGCCGCCACCCCTTTTGTGGAGCTGACTGGTGCTGATTTGCAAGCCTTGCTTGACTTTCAAAAGACTCTGCCTTCCAGCAAGGGCCGCAAAGTGCTCAAGCCCGGCGAAGAAGAATTCGTCAACAGCGACGGCACCGTGATCGACTCGCCCGAATGGCTCGTAGCCCAAGCCGGTGCTGTTTTGCCTGAAGCCATTGCAGGGGGTGCTGGTGGTGCGGCAGGTGGTGCGGCGGGTGCTGGTGCGGCGGGTGCTGGTGCCGCGGGTGCCGCGGGTGCCGCTGCGGCTTTGCCGTTGGTGTCGCCCTTGGCATTTTTGCCTGCTGTGGCTCTGGTGCCAGCCTGGGGCGATGTCAACAACCGCCCCACCTTGGCGCACAACATTGACAAAACAGACGCTGTCAGGTTGAAGATTGAAATTGTGGGTGAGAAAGAAAACACCACAACCAACCCCAACTGGAAGGCCGCTGATCCTGACAGCAACCCCACCACCTTTTACTTTCAACTGAAAGAGGGTGAGCGTGTTGGTGATGCGAACGTGTTGTTCCTTGACGGCAAACGTTTGTCGCTGATCTCCGGCAACGGCCGTTTCGGCATCAACAAAGACACTGGTTTGATCACCCGCTTGATTGACACGCCACAGCTTGTTGAACAAACACTGGAGGTGGTCGTCACCGACACCGCTTTGGTCAGTACTGCCGTGACTGTGGTAATTGAAAAGAACAACGTGCCGAATTTGGATCGCACCCCTGCTGGTGAAGACTCCATGCTCAAATTGGTCATCGAAGGCCCCAATGACGGAACCATCAATTCCCCCACTTGGGCTGCTTCCGATTCAGACAATCACACGACGTATTTTTACTTTCAGCTCAAAAATGGTGAAAGAGCTGACGATATGAATGTTGTGGTGATCGATGGCAAACGCCTTTCATTGATTTCTAACGATGGCCGTTTCAGCATTGACAAAATCACCGGCTTGGTGACAGCAAACCCCGTTGTGCTGACCACACCTCAATTCAACGAGCAAACCCTTGACGTGGTCGTGACCGACACCGAACTGGTCAGTGCACCTGTGGCTGTGGTTGTTGACAAGAACCGTGCGCCTGAATTGACCCGCACCCCTGTTGTTGGTGAAGACGCCAAGCTCAAATTGGTCATCGAAGGTCCCAATGACGGAACCATCAATTCCCCCACTTGGGCTGCTTCCGATGCAGACAAGCACAACACCTATTTTTACTTTCAACTCAAAGCAGGTGAAAGAGCTGACGACGTCAATGTTGAAGTGATTGATGGCAAACGTCTTTCCTTGATTTCGAACGACGGCCGTTTCAGCATCAACAAACTCACCGGCTTGGTGACCGCCAACCCCGTTGTGTTGACCATACCTCAATTCAACGAACAAACACTTGACGTGGTCGTGACAGACACCGAATTGGTCAGTGCACCTGTGGCTGTGGTTGTTAACAAAAACCATGTGCCTGATTTAGCGCGCACTTTGGCGGTGGGTGAAGATCTCAAGCTGACTTTGTTTGTCAGTGGCCCCGAAGATGGCAAAACAAGTTTGATTGATTGGAACGCAACTGATACAGATGCTGGTCACAATAAGTATTTTTACTTCCAATTGAACGACGGTGAACGGGTTGGCCAAAATGATGTCAAAGTCATCAACGGCAATCGCTTGTCCCTGATTTCAGGCGATGGTCGTTTCACCATTGACATGTCGACCGGCCAAATCACTCGAACAGATTTGAGTGTCTTTGCACCTCAGTTGGCAGATCAAAATCTCAATGTGGTGGTTACAGACACCGAGTTGGTCAGCAACGCAGTGACGGTGACGATTGAGCAAAACTTCGCACCTACATTGGCTCGATTTGCTAATAATAATCAAAACCTCACTATTGCCATCAATGCAGTAGAAAACCAAAAAACATCCGCTGTTCAATGGATCAGCGCAGATATTAATGGCGACAATGTTCTCAATCACAAAACTTTCTTCTATTTCAAATTAGCCGATGACGAGCGAGTTGGAGATGACGGCGTTATCACTGTGAATGGGCAACGTTTGTCATTGATGTCTGCTGATGCTCGCTTTAAGATCGATACAATTACTGGTGAAATCACCGCCACCGGCATTGATGAGCTGGTCCCAGCAGAATTGTGTGCTCAAGACATGTTGAGTGTCGTCGTCACCGATACTGAGCTGGTCAGTAACGCTGTGAATTTGACCATCGACCGTATTTTGCCAATTTTCACTTCTGATTTAGCCGGAGTTGATGTTGCAAATAATCCAGTCTCGGTCAACAGTGATGAATATTTTGCTGATCAATTTGACATCAATGGTATCCGCATACGCACCATCAATGACGCCAATGAAAATGGCAATCCAGGCGGCGTTGATTTGATTAATTTCGCAAGAATTACCGAAATCGAAAATATTGTTTTTTCCAAATCTCTCAATGATTGGAACATCACAGTTGTTGATGAATTAGTTGAGGTAAACAATGCCCTTGATAATGAAGATGAAGATGAAGAACAAGAGGAAGTAGGTCGTATTACAAGTGTTATTGTTGAAAATCAATTTGGTGCTACTGAGGATTTCGGAGCCACAACAGAAGACTTCCGCATTGAATACGTGAGGTTTGCTGAGCAAGCCAGTTTCAATGGTTATGTGCTCAACACATCCATCATAGGTCAACGCTTGGACGAAACGGGTGTTTACAAAATTCAGCCTGGTGCCAATGGCGACCACTGCCAAGACCTACTGATCAGTTTTGATGACAAAGTTGATTACTTGGATGGCTATACTGGTAACGATTTGTTGTTTGCTTACGGCTTCAATGACACACTGAATGGTGGTGCTGGTTTTGATCTGTTGGTAATTGGTGAAGAACCAGTAGTTATTAACGATGATGGGATTAACCAAGTTTTGGCAACAGTCGTACTTGATCATTTGGTCGATCGCAAAGACAATCTGGTTGATGAATTCGACACGGTGGTTAACTTCAATGAGCACTGCATCATTCAATTGGGTAATCTGATGATTACTTTCGAGAATGAAGATGGTGTTTTGAACCCTCCGGCATTAGGCATCATTGACAGAATTGAAGTTAGTACGCTAACCACATATTTGGAAGCACAAACCGAAGAAAGCTTCTATTTGATCACCTACAGTGGTGTTGATGCTGATAATCCCAACGGTACAGATTCAAATATCTGGCATTTCTCTGGTGATGTTCAAAACAGAGTTGTTGATCAAGTAGCTCATTTTGTGGAATTCAACTTTTTTGATTACAGGGTAACGGCATTGCCACCAGCATTGCCCGTTATTTGATAATCAAATTTGTTGGTTATGACCTTAAAAGCAGTGCGCGTAACAGCGCACTGCTTTTTTTATGGCGTTGTCCACAAGGAAACCCGGTCTTTGTAGGAGCCCCGCCCTCGGGGCGATTCTTTGTGGTCTGCGGGGGTTATCGCGACGAGGGCGTCGCTCCTACAGGGGATTGCCTCTGCATTTTGTGGGAGCCCCGCCCTCGGGGCGATTCTTTGTGGTCTGCGGGTCTTATCGCGACGAGGGCGTCGCTCCTACAGGGGATTGCCAGCCCGCGGGGGGATGTCCTGCACTTTGTAGGAGCCCCGCCCTCGGGGCGATTCTTTGTGGTCTGCGGGGCTTATCGCGACGAGGGCGTCGCTCCTACAGGGGATTGCCAGCCCGCGGGGGG